>CAKSUH010000177.1 GCA_934500855.1 uncultured Eubacteriales bacterium | reverse complement strand
AGGAAACCGCACGCCCGCAAGCAGCAGGCTTGCAAGCACAATGATTGCACCGGACAACACAACATGCCCGATTTTTGCAATCCGCATCGGAACAGCAGAATACATACGAACAAACGCTCCTTTCGGCTCATATGCGATTATTATACAGAACCCCGCGCGGAAAAGCAACTGACAAAACACCCTCCCGTGTCACATTTTAGGACACGGGAGGGTGTTTTGTAATACAAACATGGTTGAATAATTCGTTTTTTTCGGCGTGTCGGGCTTGTACAAGCCGCATCAGGAACGAAACAGTTCGGTCGGAATCCACTGAATCAGGTTGACCGAGCGGTGATATTTATCGGCAATATCGTCGTTCATGCCGTTTTTGCTCCAGTCCATGCAAAGCCCGATAAACTGGCATTTGACGAAGTAGGTCAGCGCGGCGCAATACTATTCGCTGACGCCTTTGCCCGCAAGCTGTTCGCGCACCAGGAGCGTGGCGGTATGATCGCACATCTTCATCACGAATTCTTCGTATGCCGCGCGGTCGACCGAGTTATATATATGGTAGACAGCCTTTTTGTTCGCCTTTACGAACGCAAACGCCGCCTCGATGCACTCGCCCATGGATTTCACCGTGTCATTCTCCTTGACCAGCGTGTTGGCGGAGTCGATGATGATTTCCTCCAGCAGGCGCGGAATGTCCTGAAAGTGGTAGTAAAAGGTGTTGCGGCTGATGTTGCAGATGTCCACAATGCTCTTGACGCTGATTTTGTTCAGAGGGCGTTCGTTGAGCAATCCGATAAACGCCGCCTTGATGGAATCTTTGGTATAATCGTTCGGCAACTCCGCACCTCCTTTCCTTCGGAACCGTTCTGACAGTATTGTACCACAAAACCGACCGGAAATCAATACTTTTTTGCTTTCTTTCCCTCAATCGCTGCTTTTCGGTGGCAATTTTAGGAATAATAACAGTTCTTATTCTCGAAAATGGAAAGAAAAAGGCATCATCGGGATTGCGCGGTGTTGCCTGAGAGCCAGTCTTTTGCGGAGTTCCTCTTTGTGAATCGTGAAATGTGCACAAAACATATGGAAAGATGAAAAGATAGTTTTTCAAATTTGCGGGATTGACAACCCGTGGACTTTGTGGTAAAATGTTAGCGTGCTAACTTAGATGTTAGGGCGCTAACTTGTTTGAGGAGGAGGAAAAAGGCATTGCGGGAAGAAAAAATCATGCTCGGCAGGCAGATCGGTCATGTGTCGCATCTGTTCCGACGAAACATCGACAATCTGATTGCGGAAGAGAGCAGAGACTGCGCGGACGGATCGCTTACGGGAGGAAATTTCTGGGTACTGCGGTATTTACAGGATCACCCGGGAGAAGATGTGTTTCAAAAAGACCTGGAAGCGGCGTTCAAGATCCGGCGTTCAACCGTATCCCGTATGATGGAACTGATGGAGCAAAAGGGAATGCTGACGCGGGAGTCGGTCAACGGTGACGCAAGGCTGAAGCGGCTGGCGCTGACCGGAAAGGCGGAGGCGTTTCTGACGGCAGTGTCAAACGGAGTCGAGCGGATGGAGGATGAGGTCCGCGCAGGCTTTACGGAAAAGGAGTACGCCACGATGACAAGCCTGCTCGAGCGGTTGACCGACATTCTGGAAAACCGCGAGCTTACTACAAATGAAAGGAATTCCGGCAATCTGTTATGAAAATGATCAAACAACTTGCGAAAAGCGTGCGGGAATACAAACGCCCGTCGCTGATTACGCTGTTCCTCATGATCGGGGAAGCGGTGATTGAAGCAATCATCCCGTTTATTACCGCAACCTACCTGATCAACTATCTGACAACCGCGGAGCAGACAGGCGCGCAGATCGAGGTTTGGTATGTCGTGCGGATCGGTCTGATTCTCGCGCTGATGGCGATGTGCTCGCTGGCGTGCGGAGGATTGGCAGGCTTTACCTGCGCGAAAGCGTCCTCGGGTTTTGCGAAGAACCTGCGGCATGACCTGTTCCATAAGGTTCAGTCCTTCACCTTCGCAAACATCGACCGTTTTTCCTCGTCCTCGCTCGTCACGCGGATCACGACCGATGTCAACAATGTCCAGATGTCCTATATGATGCTGATCCGTATCGCAATCCGCTGCCCGCTGATGCTGATTTTCTCGGTGGTGATGGCGGCGTATATGGGCGGGCCTCTTGCACTGACCTTTGCGGTAGTGATTCCCGTTCTGGGACTGGGTCTGTTCTTTATCGGAAAGCGCGCAATGCCCGCGTTCCGCCGCGTGTTCAAGAAGTACGACCGCCTGAACGAATCCATTGAAGAAAATGTCCGCGGAATGCGTGTGGTCAAGGGATTTGCGCGGGAGGACTACGAAAAGCAGAAGTTCGGCAAGGAAGCCGACTCCATCTGCGAGGACTTCACCAAGGCGGAAAAAATCGTTGCGCTGAACACGCCGCTGATGAACTTCTGTATGTATTTCAACATGACGGTTATTCTGCTGCTCGGGTCGATGTTGGCGATCAAGGGAATCGGCGGCGTGAATGTCGGTCAGATTTCGGCTCTTCTGACCTACGGAATGCAGATCCTGATGTCGCTGATGATGCTGTCGATGATCTATGTCATGCTTACCATGTCTGCGGAATCGGCAAAGCGTGTCTGCGAGGTGCTGAATGAGGTCCCCGATATGAAGGAAGCGAAGAACCCCATGCATGAAGTTGCGGACGGGTCCGTGGATTTCGACCGCGTCAGCTTCAAATATTCCGCGCAGGCGAAGAAATTCGCGCTGGAGGACATCGATCTGCACATTCGGTCGGGCATGACCGTTGGAATTCTGGGCGGAACCGGTTCGAGCAAGTCCTCGCTGGTCCAGCTGATTCCGCGGTTGTATGATGCAACCGAAGGGACCGTGCGCGTGGGCGGCAGGGATGTCCGCGAATACGGCATTGCGGATCTGCGCGACGCGGTGGCAATGGTGCTTCAGAAGAACCTGCTTTTCTCGGGGACCGTCAAGGAGAACCTGCGGTGGGGTAACCCGAATGCGACCGATGCGGAGATTGAGGAAGCCTGCCGTCTTGCGCAGGCGGATGAATTCGTGCGCGCCTTCCCGGACGGCTACGATACGAAGATCGAGCAGGGTGGAACCAATGTGTCGGGCGGGCAGAAACAGCGGCTCTGCATTGCGCGGGCTCTGCTGAAGAAGCCGAAGATTTTGATTCTGGACGACTCGACCTCGGCGGTTGACACCAAGACCGACGCGCTCATCCGTGCGGGCTTCCGTCAGTATATTCCCGAGACAACCAAGATCATCATTGCCCAGCGCGTGGCGTCGGTACAGGACGCCGACCTGATTGTGGTGATGAACAACGGTCGGATTGAGGCGAAGGGAACGCATGAAGAACTGATGGCGAACAGCCCGATTTACCGCGAGGTTTATGAACAGCAAACGAACGGAGGTGCGGAAAATGAAGCCAATGAATAAGAAAATGCCTGCGGGCGCGCCGATGGGCGGACCGGGCGGCAAGCGGAAAGTGGATTTCAAGCAGCTCGGTCGCGTGGTGAAATTGCTGTTCGGCTACTATCCGAAGGCGGTTCCGGTTGCGATTGTCTGCATCCTGTTCTCGGCAATCACGGCGGCAATTCCCGCGATCTTCCTCGAGCAGGTGACCAACGCGATCATCGAATGCGTCAAAAACGGGACGCCGTGGGCGGAGGCGAGCGGCATTATCCTTCCCAAAATCATGGTGCTGTTGTGTTTCTATGTGCTGTCGCTCTTCGCGGTGACGCTGGAAACGCAGATGGCGGCGGTCATTACGCAGGGCTTTCTTGACAAGCTGAGAAAGACCATGTTCAACGGGATGCAGAATCTGCCGATCCGCTATTTCGACACCCACAAGCACGGCGACATCATGAGCTACTACACCAACGATATCGACACGCTCCGCCAGCT
>CAKSUH010000176.1 GCA_934500855.1 uncultured Eubacteriales bacterium | reverse complement strand
CCTTAAGCCATCCCACGGGAGTGGGGGAGTCCAGAGGGGGCGAACCGTAGGTTAGCCCCCTCTGGGGCGACTCTTTTGGTTCTTTTCTGCTCGCGGCAGAAAAGAACACTTCTCCACCGTCGGTGGCCTCCACGGCGTGCGCCCGCCAAGGCTAAAACTAACTTTTCTGCATACAGGCATATGCCAATACGCCTTCACCGTACCCCGCATACGGGCATATGCAATACGCCCACCTTCTCAGTACCCGCGTTTTCCCCGGAAAAACCTCCATATCAGCTTCCGTATAAAATCCGCCGGGAAGACCGCCAGCGACAGCAGCATCGTCACACCGAGCTCGCGGGCGGTCAGCGGTGCCGTGCGCAGTACGCTGCCGCCGAGGTAGACAAATATCAGCTGCACCGCAAGCACGGCCGTCATTATCCCGATGAAGGCCGGGTTGCCCGAAATCCCGGCGAGCAGACTCAGCCGGTCCGTGCGCGCGTTGAAGCAGTTGAAGACCGACGCGAAGATGAACAGCGCGAAAAACGCCGTCAGAAGATATATGTTGTCCTGCGCGGGTCGGAACTGCCCGACAAGCCCCGGCAGCTTGAGAAATAACAGGCATAACCCGACCGTAAACCCGCCGAGAAAGACGATTTCATTCACCATGTAGCGGTTGAGAATGGGCTCGTCGCGCCGCTTGGGGCGCTCGCGCATGCACGACTCGAGCGGTGGCTCGCCCGCAAACGCAAGCCCGCCGAGAGTGTCCATGATTATGTTGATCCACAGCATCTGAACGACAGTCACCGGCGCGTCGATGCCGATAAAAGGCCCTATCATCGACACCCCGACCGCGCAGAAGTTCATGGTCAGCTGCAGCGTGATGAACTTGCGGATGCTCTTGAACACCGTCCGCCCGTAGAGGACCGCGCGCACAATGGACGAAAGACGGTTGTCGAGAATCACAATGTCCCCCGCGTCCTTTGCCACCTGCGTGCCGCTCCCCATCGCAAAGCCGACATCGGCGCGGCGCAGAGCGGGCGCATCGTTGATCCCGTCCCCCGTCATGCCCGTGACCCTGCCCGACTCCTGCGCAAGGCGAACCAGCCGGCTCTTGGCGGTCGGAAGCGCCCGCGCCACCACCGCAAGGCGCGGAAGCAGTTCCTTCAATTGCAGATCGGACATCCCCGCCATCTCGTCGGCGGTCAGGACCGTATCGTAAGCCCCGCCGAGGATGCCGCACCGCGCGGCGATTGCCTGCGCCGTTTCGCGGCTGTCTCCCGTCACCATGACCACCTGAATGCCCGCGCCGTGCAGGTCGCGTACCGCGCCCGGCGCGTCGGCTCGGACGGGGTCGGACAGTTCCAGCACGCCGACCAGCAGGAAGTCGCCGCGCACCCCGTCCGCCAACAGCGGGGCGGGCGTTCCGTCCGTTGAAACCGCAATCGCCAGTCCCCGACCGCTTCCCGCGTTCATGCGCTTCAGTTCCGCTTCCACGGAGCGGCGGGAAAAGCGCGGTTCAATCCCACCGTCCGGGGTCATCGCGCCGCGCACGAACGGCAGAATCCGCTCGGGTGCGCCGAGCAGAACCGTCACGGGCTTTCCGCTCACGCGCCATGACACCGCCGACAGCTTCCGCGCGCTGTCAAACGGCAGAGTCGAAGTCAGCGTACTGTCGGGCGGGACCGCCTCCCCCGCCGCAAAACCGAGCAGCGCCCGCTCGGTCGCGCTTCCTCCGACCGGGCGGTTTTCCGCGTCAAGCGTTGCCCCGCCCCCGCGCAGACCGAGCGCAAGCAGGTCGGGAACCGTGGGACCGCACCGACGGCGGAGCGCCGACAGGTCGGAAAAACTCTCCCCGCCCGCGAACAGGAGCGACACAACCGACATTCTCCCCTCGGTCAGCGTCCCCGTTTTGTCGGTGAACAGCAAATTCATGCTCCCCGCCGCTTCAATACCGACGGGTTTGCGCACCAGAACCTGATCGCGCACCATCTTCCGCACATTCGCCGACAGCACCACCGCAATCATCATGGGAAGCCCCTCCGGGACCGCCACGACGATGACGGTCAGCCCGAGCGTGAAGGCGTGAAACAGGCTTGACAGCACATAGTTCAGATCACTCAGTTTGAGACGGATGACCTCCGCGCGCATTCCGCTGTCGATCAGAAACACATGAAAAAGATAGGACAGCGCCACCAGCGCCGCCGCGATATAGCCCAGAATGCTGATCTGCTTTGCCAGTTTCCCGAGCCGCAGTTTCAGCGGACTGTCCCGCTGTTCCAGCTGTACCTCGCGGCTGATCTGTCCGAGAAAACTCGCGTCCCCGACCGCCGTGACCAGCATTTCCCCGCCGCCTGCGGTCAGGTTACAGCCGCGGAACATGGCATACGGGGAGGACGGCAACAGCTCCGCGCCGATTGCCGCGCGCCGATTGCCATCCCACGCGCATTTCTCTACCTCGCGGCTCTCTCCCGTCATGGCGGACTGATCCACTTTTGCCGCGCCGCGCCGCAAAATGCCGTCTGCGGGAATCATTTCCCCTGCCGACAGCAGGACAATGTCGCCGCATACCACCTCGGAGATCGGAATTTCAAGCACGCCGACCGCGCGTCGGACGCGACAGGTTGCGCGTTCTCCTTCTTCCGAAAGTCTTGCAAACGCCCGCTCCGAGGAACGCTCCGACAGCGTGGAAATCAGCGTGGCAAGAAAGACCGCCGCGCCGATGCCGGCAGTCTCTATCCAATCCGAGCTGTGAAACAGCAGAATCAGATTGACCGCAAGCGCCGCAAGCAGGATCCTTATGACGGGATCGTTCAGGTTGGACAGGAACTGTCGCATGAACGGTCTTGTCTTTTTCCCGGTCAGTCGGTTGGAGCCGTACTTCTCCCGCGCGGCGCGGACCTCTTCCTCCGTCAGCCCCCGCTCTTCCCCGCTTTTCACATCCCGTTCCGCAAGCTGTCGAGACATTTTTTCACCCCCGCACCGTTATCTGCATCATTATATGCGGTCAGCGCACGGAAAAAGACCGCAGACAACGGCAACAGCGGCAGAGTCGCTCCCTTTCGGGGCTTCCCTGCCGCTGTACGGTCTGCTGTTACTCTTGTTGCTTTTTCGGCATCGCTTCTTCCGACTCGTCATACAAATCCAGAAAATGATGCACTGTCCCCTTTTGCTTATACGCAATCACGGTGTCGAGGCAGACGTTCTCCACGCTTTTGAAAATGGCGTTTTCCACCCCGGGGTTGGTCTTTTTCAACTCGCGGATCAGTTCTTTGATTTCCTGCCGCTTGGAACGGTTTCCGTTATCGCCGCAGGTGGTACAGGTATCGGTAAACCTGCAGGCGCACTGAATAAAATGCAGATCGTTCGCATCTCTCCATGCCTTGATGTCGTCCTCGCGGATGAGATACATCGGGCGGATCAGCTCCATCCCCTCAAAGTTTGTACTGTGCAGTTTCGGCATCATGGTCTGAATCTGGGAACCGTAGAGCATTCCCATCAGGATCGTCTCGATCACATCGTCATAATGATGTCCCAGTGCGATTTTATTGCATCCCAACTCGCGCGCGTAGGAATAAAGGTGTCCCCGCCGCATTCTGGCGCAGAGATAGCAGGGAGACTTTTCGATATGATAGACCGACTCGAAAATGTTGCTTTCAAAGATTGTGATCGGAATGCCGAGATTGCGCGCGTTGGTTTCGATGATGCGTCGGTTGCTCTCGTTGTAGCCAGGGTCCATGACAAGGTATCTGACCTCAAAATCCCACTGGCTGTGGCGGTGAAGCTCCTCAAACAGCTTTGCCATGAGCATGGAATCTTTGCCGCCCGAGATACAGACCGCAATCCTGTCGCCGTCCCGGATCAGACGGTACTCCTTGATTGCCCGCACAAAGCGGCTGAGCAGCGCGGACTTGAAGCGGGTGCGAATGCTCTGCTCGACCCGTTCGCGCACATCTCCCGCCTCC
>CAKSUH010000175.1 GCA_934500855.1 uncultured Eubacteriales bacterium | reverse complement strand
TGACTCCGAACGGGAGAAATGTGCGCAAAAGAAGCCCGCCCGACTTTCGTCGGGCGGGCGCTACTGCCTTCAACTTTCAGGGCTTAACCGGGTCTTCCAATCTCATATTTTTGTTGCAAATAATCGCAGTATTCTAAGTACCGATTTTTGCAATTCACCGACAATCCCTATAAGAATTCAACCGCCTAAAATTGTACCATGTGACTAAAAACGAAAAGCAAAAAGCCCTTGATTTATGGCGCATCTGCCAAAATCAAGAGCTTTTCGGTTATTTGTACCACTCACACAATCCGGATATTTTTTGCAAAATGTCATGGCGGGGGTGAACTCATGTCGGGATTCCCGCCGTGGCATCCGCAAGCGTCATACGGCTCTAACAACTCGTTTGTAAGCTGCGCTTTTGACCCCGTAATCCCCTTATTGGTAGCTCCTTAACCTATTCTCCTATGCTTTTCAGAATTTCGTTAATCTCTGCAAAAGCTGTCAATGCTTCATCAAAATTCTGGGGCTTATCTGTATAGAGCAGTTCTTTATGCAGGCTCTCATATATCTCTTTTACCTTTGCAGTCAAATACCCTCTCCAAGAATCAAAATCATATGCGCCGGTCGGATCATACGCCTTACTGATTCCTCTTTTCTCAAGGTAGTACGAATCCGTATCCTTCGTTAAACGGATAAGGCGTTTCAGTTCTGTCCTATCCGAAAGAAAAGTCTGAATCTCAGGCATCGCATACAGTCGTGTCACATCATAGATATGACGAACCTTAGCTTCCATATTTCCGCAAATGGCATGACGCTTGACCGACATCAGCTTATCCACAAAAGTCCGCTCAATATTCAGCGTGTTGACAATCACGGGTTGAAGTGCATATTTCTCGATCTCATCCGTAGCTCCGATATCCTCAAGAAATTCCTGAATATAAGATTTTAAGGTCTTTTTGGAATAAGGATCCGGACGGATACTGCTTCCGATTTCAAGCTTAATCTGATTTGCTCTGTCCCCAAACCAAACATACATACTCTTGCTTCGATTGGAACGCTCTGCGTCAATCTTTTCCGTATCTGCCCCTGCAGTCATGACCTTTTCAATCTTCTTGATTGTTTTATCGCAAACCTTATCGCTCTCCGTCATACCGAGAAAAGTCAGATCAATATCCTCGGAAAACCGCTCAATAGAACCGGGGTAGCACTTACTCAAAGAAGTTCCACCTTTGAAAACACATTGCTCCGCATATTCACTGTCTGCTAAGTTTTTCAGAAGCAAAACAATATAATAGTCCCGCTCAATCGCGGACTCCGGCAGATGCATTTTGCTCGCAACGATTGCGATCAGGTCTCTGAACTCAGACGGATGCTCGTGAAGCCTCATACAGTTCCTCCATTTTGGGAATTTTATAATCCGAAAGCGATGAAAGGTATCGGTCAAGTGTATTCTCTCTGTGGTAATAATTCAATATTTCCCTGAGAAAGGCAACGGTAGATTTCTTATATTTTCCGACAGCAATCACCTTCCGGACTGCCGATTCATCGTATTCAGCCGACAGCTTTTCAGCATAAGACAAAAAAGCAGAATAATTGATATCCTGTATGGAAGAAAAGTTTTGCAGGACATCCAAGCCATGAACCATATTTTTCACCGTTTCGGTATAGCGCAACGGCACCTGATGCACGGTTACATTCCGTATCGTTTTCGTAAAGCCTTCCAACTCCGAGGACATCACATTGATGTTTTTGGATATCTGAGTGGTCAGATTCAATGTATTATAGAGAGAGTACCCCACTACTGTACCGGTTCCATGCTCCGTAAAGGCAGAGACAATTTCTTTTTCAGAAGGCGGCACAATTCCAAAACGCCCCGTTTTCGGAATGTGGTAGGTTCCCTTTGCAATTTTTACAAGTTCACCGGACTTGCACATTCTTTCAAGCGTCTTGTAATAAGCTGCCTCGGTGATTTGGTCGGACAGCTCCCTTTTATACAGCTTGCTTGCCAAGATCAGTTCGTTTGCCTGAAACTGGCTGACTGCGTTTCTGACAATCCCGCTTGCTCCCATCTCGTTACAACCTCCTTCCACCGGATATACACCGATACTATTATACACCGAATCAGCCAATTTGTCAAGTATTTTTTTATTTTACTTGACATTTTTTCTGATTGGAAGGAGAATTCAAGTTCTGAGGACGGGCAATTCCAAACCGTTTTATATGCTTGCCTTTACCGTCTCCCCATCCGGAAACACGACCCGAATTTTTGTTTTGCTATCGGCGATGATGCCTTTGACGGTTTGGCGGACGAGGGCATCGTCATACGGCAAGGGGCGGTTGCGGAGGATGGGAAGGATGGCGGTGAGGTCCTCTTTCCGTTTGTCGTGTTGAGCGCGCCCCTGCTCCATGACTTGCAGGCGTTGACGGAGATCGTTCTTTTCCTTCATCAGGGCTTCCAGTTCCGCGTCGTGTGCGCTGTCGTTGCCGATGGATACGGTGCGCAGGAGGTCGGCGAATTTACGGTCGATCTCCGCAATTCGGTCGGTGATGTCTTGGATGTCCGCTTGGGTGGGTGTGTTCACGCTTAAGCCTTTTTCGATCTCCGCTTGAAGTGTTTGCAACAGTTTGGGATTGTCTCTCACCCGCTCGGTGATTGCGTCCATCACAGCCGCCTGCAGGCTGTCCTCACCCAATGTCGGGGAATGCCTGCAATTCTGTTTTCCGTGCTCCAGTCGGTTCATACAGCGCCACACGATCCGCTTCTCCCCTTTTGCCGTCCAGGTGCATCTGCGGTAGGCGCTTCCGCATTCGCCGCAAATCAGAAGGTCGCTCATGGCATATTTGCCGGAATACTTGCGTTGCAGGGTCTTATCCCCGACTTTCTTTCCCTCCATCTTGGAAGAGCGCCTTGCCAATTCCTCCTGCACCCGTCCGAAGGTTTCGGCATCGATGATCGCAGGGTGGCTGTTCCGGACATAGTATTTCGGGCGCTCCCCTGCGTTCACGCGAATCTTCTTGCTGATGCAATCCTCAATATAAGTTTTGCCGAGGATGGCATCGCCCTTGTAGCGTTCATTGGAGAGGATAGACCGAACCGTCCCCGGCTCCCAATGGGGTTTCCCGCGCGGTGTGAGAACCCCGTCCTCTGTCAGCTGTTTGGCAATTCCTTTGAGGCTGTCTCCTTGGAGATACTGCGCATAGATGCGGCGAATGATCTCCGCTTCGGATTCCACAATCTCCGGCTTTCCGTCCTCGCCTTTTCGGTATCCGAGGAAGGACGCATAAGCGAAGGAGACATTTCCGTCCTTGGCGCTCCGGTTCTTGCCGAAGCGGACATTGACACTGATGTTCTCCGATTCGCTCTGCGCAATACAGCCGTAGATTGTGATATAGAACTCCGCGCCGGGCTGGTTGCTGTGGATGCCCTGTTCCTCGAAGTAGACATCGACATTCAGATCGCGCAGGAGACGGACATATTTGAGGCAGTCCACGGTATTGCGGGCGAAGCGGCTGATGGATTTGGTCAGGATGAGATCGACCGTCCCGCGCTTACAGGCTCGGATCATGCGGTTGAACTCATCCCGCTTTTTGACGCTTGTCCCCGAAATTCCCTTGTCGGCATAGATGCCTGCAAACCGCCAATTCGGTTCTGCGTTGATGGCTTCGGTATAGTGGCGCACCTGCGTTTCGTAGCTGTTCAGCTGTTCCTCCTGCTGGGTGGAGACGCGGCAGTAGGCAACCACACGGAGCTGCTCTGCCGAGGATCGCAGTCTGTCCACTGCGTCCGGTTTGGTGGCAGGGATTTCCCGCACGACCCGTTGTGGGGCAGCGTTTGTCATACGAAGCCCTCCTTTGTGACTTCTTGTCCGGTCTGCAATCGGATGGATACCGCCCCTTCCCGCAGGAGGACACTTTGGACGGTTTTTGCGCAGAGGTCTGGCGAGAATTCCGACAGCGGTTTTGCCGATGCAAAGTCTG
>CAKSUH010000174.1 GCA_934500855.1 uncultured Eubacteriales bacterium | reverse complement strand
CCGCGGAAGCGGGTCGATCAAATGGGAGGTCGGCGAAACCGAACTCCCGATGTGGGTGGCGGACATGGACTTTCCCACCTGCCCCGCCGTCAGGGAGGCGCTGGAAGCGCGCGTGGCGCACGGCGTGTTCGGATATACCGATGTTACCGACGAATGGCGCGAGGCGGTCTGCGGCTGGTTTGCACGGCGGCACGGTCTGGAGGTCAACCCGGAATGGCTGATTTTTGCCACGGGCGTGGTGCCGATTCTCTCCTCCGTGGTACGCAAGCTGACCACGCCGAACGAGAATGTTCTGCTTCTGACCCCCGTCTACAACATCTTCTACAACAGTATTATCAACAACGGGCGGCGTCCGCTTGAGGTTCCCCTCACCTACGCGGACGGCACATACGGCATTGATTTCGCCGCGCTCGAAGCGGGGCTTTCCGACCCGCAGACCACCCTGATGATTCTTTGCAATCCGCACAATCCCGTGGGGAAACTGTGGGATCGCGAAACGCTTGCAAAAATCGGCGCGCTTGCCGCACGGTATCATGTTGTGGTGGTGTCGGATGAGATTCACTGCGATCTGACCGACCCCGGGCGGGACTATGTGCCCTTCGCCTCGGCCTCCGAGGACTGCCGCGACAACTGCGTGGTCTGCTTTGCCCCCACCAAAACCTTTAACCTTGCGGGCATCCAGACGGCGGGCGCGATGGTTCCGGATCCGTTCCTGCGCCACAGGGTTTGGCGGGCGCTCAATACCGACGAGGTTGCCGAACCGAATGTATTTGCGATTCCTGCGGCGGTGGCGGCGTACACGAAGGGCGACGCGTGGCTGGACGCTCTGCGGGAGTATCTGTATGAAAACAGGCAGACCGTCTGTCGGTTTGCAGAGGAACACATCCCCGGACTGCGCGTGATACGCGGCGAGGCAACCTATCTTGTCTGGCTTGACTGCGCCGCGTTCTGTACCGATTCCGAAGCGCTTGCCGCGGAAATCCGCAAAAAAACAGGGCTGTATCTCTCAAACGGCAAACAGTACGGCAGAGGCGGCGAGCGGTTTCTGCGCATGAATATCGCCTGCCCGCGCGCGCGGCTTTTGGACGGATTGGAAAGACTGCGGTCTGCGCTGACCTGATGATTGGTCGGAATCCACAAAATGCAAGAAATAAAAATAAAAATTGCAAAAAAGTCTTGACAAACGCGGAATGTCATGGTATAATGAATAAAAATTGAATCGTCGGAAAAGAATTGATGTCAGAGGCGCGAAACCAATCAGTACCGCAGAGGAGGCTCTCAAAAGCTCCCGAGTCTGCGGGAAAGGTGTTTTCGCCGAAGCGGAACCGTGTTTGGGCGCGGCTCTGCTGGGCGCACGGAGAACATCCCTGCGACTGTCGCAAAATTTGCGGAGTGCTGCATCCGATTTCGTTTTTTCGGTATTCCTTTTGGAATTTCCCGAACGGTCGGAGCACCTGCTCCGACCGTTCGGTTTTTCTATTTCAATCCGGGAGGAAACAACCATGAAAAGAATTCTGTCTGCCGTCCTCACACTCACCCTGCTTGCCGGGCTTCTCGCATCCTGCAAGTCGCGGAAGAAAGTCGACATCTCGGGCATGACAAGCCTGTCTGACCTGAACGGCTCGGGCGCAACCATTGCCGCGCAGTCCGGCACCTTCCATCTCACCGCCCTGAACGAACAGCTGGAGGGCGTGGAGAAAAAGGAATACAAGGATTTCACCACGCTCCTGAACGCGCTGAAGAGCGGCGCAATCGACGGCTATGTTGCCGAGGAGCCGACCGCCGTGGACGCCTGCGCGCAGGACAGCACCCTCGGCTACATCAGGCTGAAGAACAATGACACGGGCTTCCGCGTCACGGGAGATGACAACGGCATTGCCATCGGGCTGAAGAAAGGCTCCGCGCTGACCGCGCAGATCAATGCCGTTCTTGCGGAAAAGGTTCCCGCCACGGTACAGTCGGCGCTCATGGAACAGATGTTTGCAATCTGCAAGGATTCCGAAACCGAACAGAACCTGACGCTTGCCCTGCGCTCCGACAACACCGATACCTCCAAGGGAACGCTGCGGGTTGCGATGGAATGCGCCTACAACCCGTTCAACTGGACCCAAACGACCGATGCCAACGGCGCGGTGAAGTACGGAGACGGACTTTACGCCAACGGATATGATGTGCAGGTGGCAAAATTCATTGCGGCAGAACTGGGAATGAAGCTGGAAATCGTCCGCTATGACTTCGATTCCCTGATTACCGCCGTTCAGAGCGGCAATGTGGATGCTATCATCGCGGGAATGAGCCCGACGGAGGAGCGCTTGCGGGAGGTTGACTTCACCACCTGCTACTACAAGAGCGAACTGGTCATTATCTATAAGAAGTAATCCGAACAACCGAAGGAGACAAAACCGTGGAGTTTTTGAAGCAAACAGGCAAAATCATTGCCGACTACTATCCGCAACTGCTCTCGGGCGTGGGATATACCATGCTCATCGCGCTGACGGGTACGGTGGCGGGACTGCTGATCGGGCTTCTGGTCGGCGTGGTACGAACCGCCCCGCTCTCGCAGAACCGCGTGCTGCGCGGCTTGCACCGCGTGCTGAACGGTCTGCTTGCGGCGTATATTGAAATCTTCCGCTCCACGCCGATGATGGTGCAGGCGATGGTCATTTTCTGGGGCTTTGCCTTTCTGAATGACGGGCAGACTCTTCCGCTGATTCCCGCAGGCATCTTCATCGTGTCCATCAACACGGGCGCGTACATGGCGGAAATCGTGCGCGGCGGCATCATTTCGGTGGATCGCGGGCAATCCGAGGGCGCGTATTCGGTCGGCATGACCCACGCGCAGGCGATGATCCATGTCATTCTTCCGCAGGCATTGCGGAACATCCTGCCGTCGGTCAGCAACGAGTTCGTTATCAACATCAAGGACACATCGGTGCTGAATGTGATCGGAGTCATGGAACTTTACTACATGGCGGGAGTCATTTATCGCAAGAACTTTCAGATTTTTCAGACCTATCTGGTCATCTGCGTGCTGTATTTTCTCCTGACCTTTACCGTCACCCGTCTGCTCCGCCTTCTGGAGCGGAAGCTGGAGGGCGCAAAGAACTATACCATCTGCGGCTCGCAGTCCGATCCCGCGGCGGAAATTCATATTCACGCACAGGAGGACGAATCATGGAAAAGGTAATCGAGCTGATCGGTCTGGAAAAGACCTTCGGCAACCATAAGGTCCTGCAGGGCATCAATCTGACCGTGCATCGCGGAGAAGTCATCAGCGTAATCGGATCATCCGGTTCGGGCAAGAGCACCATGCTCCGCTGCATCAACCTGTTGGAAGAGCCGACGGGCGGAACAATCCTTTACGAAGGACAAAGCATTACGGACGGGAGCGTGAAGCTGTCGGCGTTCCGCGCCAAGGTGGAAATGGTCTTTCAGCAGTTCAACCTGTTCGGAAACATGACTGCACTGGAAAACTGCGTGCGCCCGCAGACCGTGGTTTTGAAGCGCCCGCGCGCCGAAGCAAAGCGGATTGCGCTGGAGCATCTGGATTCGGTCGGAATGTCTGCTTTCGCCAATGCCCGTCCCTCTCAGCTCTCGGGAGGACAGAAGCAGCGGGTTGCCATCGCGCGTGCGCTTTCCATGCGACCCGATGTCATTCTGTTCGACGAGCCGACCTCGGCGCTGGACCCCGAAATGGTGGGCGAGGTGCTGGAGGTCATGAAAAAGCTGGCGCAATCGGGCATGACCATGGTGGTTGTCACGCATGAAATGGCATTCGCCCGCGATGTATCCGACCGCGTAATCTTCATGGACGGCGGCGTCATTGCCGAGGAAGGAGCACCCGAAGAACTGTTCGGCTCCCCCAAGCAGCCCCGCACCCGCGAATTTCTCAGCCGTTACCTTCGGCAGGCATAAAGACCGTCGGATTGTGGTAAACACGGTCCGCCATAAGAGAAGCGCCTCCA
>CAKSUH010000173.1 GCA_934500855.1 uncultured Eubacteriales bacterium | reverse complement strand
AAAAACGCAAAGCACCATAGAGAAAGAGCCGGAAAAAATCAAATCAAAAAGCCCTTGATTCATGGCGCATCTGCCAAAATCAAGGGCTTTTCGGTTATCTGGTGGAAACAGGGAGGCTCGAACTCTCGACCTTACGGATGTGAACCGTACGCTCTAACCAACTGAGCTATGCTTCCGTTGACTACTATATTATACCACACTTTCGCTCCGATTGCAACCCCTTTTTGCAATTTTTTTTATTTTTTCGGGAAGAAAATCGGGCTGTTCCGCGAAAATACGGAAAGGACCGCTTCCGTTTTGCGGGAAGTCGGTCCTTTCCGAACCATATCTTCATATTCAGGATGAATGCAAACCGTGAAAATCGGATACAGTGGGGGATCGCTGTTGTGGATCAGCCCTGCTGCTGGCGATGCTTCTCGAAGCAGGCGCTGCAGTAGACCGGTCTGTCATTGGACGGCTGGAAGGTCAGCTTTGCCTCGCCTCCGCAATCCGCGCAAACCGCAGTGAAGTACTCGCGCGGTGCTTTGCCGCTGTTTTTCTTGGCTTCGCGGCAAGCCTTGCAAGCCTTCGGCTTGTTCATGAAGCCCTTTTCGGCGTAGAATCTCTGCTCACCTGCGGTGAATACGAATTCTTTGCCGCAATCCTTGCAGACCAAGGTTTCATCAACAAACTCGTTGTCAGCAACTGCGTCGTAGTTTTCATCCTGGAACATTGTGTTTACCCTCTCTTGTCAGATAAGAATTTATTTTTGCCCCTTGTCGGATTTTCACCGACACCCTCTCCTGCGAGCCGCTCTTTTTAAGCTAAAGCGGGCATATTGACCTGTATGTTGTTAAGACCGCTCCGTTTATGTCTCGGAAAAGCTCTTTCTCAGCTTTTTTCTTGCTCGGTAGAGTGTGTTTTCCACGGATTTTTTGTCCGTCCCAAGACGATCGGCAATCTGCGGTGCGGTCAGCCCCGAGATGAACAGCATCCAAACCTCCCGTTCCGTATCGGAGAGAACCGCCTCCATTTTGCGGCAAAGCGCGGTATAGCGCTCCTCTTCCAGAATATACTGGGAGGGGTCGCTTTCTTCCCCTGCCGGCAGAGCGTCCGGGTCCAGTCCTTCCAGCGAAACGGTATGGTTGACCTTCCGATAGGCGCGCAGAGCGCTTACCAAACGGTTTGCGATGCAGATTCTGGCATAAAGACCGAAAGTGACATTGCTTTGCTCCGTATCATAGCGGAACACTGCGGCGGAAAAAGCGTCAATCGCGTCTGAACGCAGATCCGATTCGGGAACGCCGGAAGGGAGACTCTTGGCAATCAGACTGTCAATCAACGGGGAATACCCGCGAAACAGCGCCGTGAACGCGTTCTCGTCTCCTTCGCGCGCGCGGAGGATCAGATCCCGGACAGCCGAAGTGTTTTTGCGGTTTTGAATCGGTGTCTGCCGACCGTCAGTTGCCATGCGGGGAAGCCCTTTCTGTCACAAAAAAACGCTCCGACCGACCTGACTTCGGTTACTGCCCTCTGACAACAAACCGATGCCAACGCGGGGAGCCGTTCCTGATTTCATCTACCACTTAATATTATACCATTTTTTTGCATAATGTCAATGCTTTTTGAAAAGATTTTTTTGACAGCTTTCAACAAATATCACGCATGTTTAGATGTCTTGAACAAATTTCAATGGTGTAAAGTGGTAAATATTAACATAGAAAGCCATACTTTCTTGTCATTTTTGACAGTTGTGTGGAGAAAAGATTGTGAATTATTTATCCCGTTTCGGGGAACCGTATAAGACTTTTCCTGCAACCGATGCGCAAAAAGCCCCTCTTGCCGTATGCAAGAGGGGCTTTTTGCGGTTTCATGCCGTTATTTTTCTTTTTTCGGTTCCGCGCTGTTCCGCATCTGCGCGATGACTGCACGCGGCCGCTTGGACTGAAAGATTGCCGAGCCTGCCACAATGACATTTGCACCGGCATCGGTTGCAAGCTTTACATTGTCCGGCTTCAGTCCGCCGTCCACTTCGATGTCGATCGGCAACCCGTGCGCGGTAATATAGCGGCGGAGGAAGCGTACCTTTTCCAGCGTTTCGGGAATGAGTGCCTGTCCTCCGAAGCCGGGAACGACCGTCATGATCAGCGCCATGTCAATCTCTTTCAGATACGGCAGAATCGCTTCCACGGGCGTGGCAGGGGAGATTGCAAGTCCGACCCGCACTTCACGCTCGCGGATCGCACGGAGCGTTGCCGGTACATCTGCGCACGCCTCAAGGTGAACGGTGATGATATCGGCGCCCGCCTTGACATAATCCTCGATATAACGGATCGGCTCACGGATCATCAGATGGACATCAAAGATCAGTTTGCTGTGACGGCGAAGTGCCGCGATAACGGGCGTACCGAAGCTGAAGTTCGGAACGAACATTCCGTCCATGACATCAAGATGGAGGTAGTTCGCGCCTGCCTCCGTCACGCGTCTGATGCTGCTTTCCAGATTGGCGAAATCCGCCGCCAGCAAAGAGGGAGCAATATAAATCATAACAGGAACCTCACTTACAGAAAAAATACGAAATGTGTCTGACCGCTTTTGTCAGATTTTGGAGAAGTCTCATATGCTGTATCGAAAGCCCGCACGGAACGGCGCGAAGGGATGTCGGAAAAACGGGATGTGGGAACCGTGATCGCGCAGGACCGTGCTTATCCTTTGGAACAGATCAGCGCAACTGCGTGCGCCGCGATTCCGAGCCGCTCTCCGGTAAAGCCCAAGCCTTCCTCGGTTGTTGCCTTGACGCTGACCGCCTCGGGGGAAACACCGAGTGCCGCCGCAATCCTCTCCCGCATGGCGGGGATATGCGGCGCGAGCTTGGGCGCCTGAGCCAGCACCGTTGCGTCGATGTTCTCGATCTCGTAGCCCGCGTTGCGGACCGCCTCCGCCACGCGTGCCGCAAGCGCCAGACTGTCTGCCCCCGCATAGGCGGGATCCGTGTCGGGGAACAGCTTTCCGATGTCGCCCAGCGCCGCCGCGCCGAGCAGGGCGTCCATGACGGCATGGGTAAGTACATCCGCATCCGAATGTCCGAGCAGCCCCCGGCTGTAGGGAACCGTGACTCCGCCGAGAATCAGCGGGCGGTTTTCCGTGAGCCGATGCACATCATACCCGTGACCGACCCGAAAAGGGAACGCCGTCATGCTTCCCCGTGGCGGGAAGCGAGAATCGCGCCCGCGATCCGCAGGTCTTCCTGCGTGGTAATTTTCAGGTTTTCCCTGCTGCATTCCACCATCTGAACCCGATAGCCGAGGTGCTCGATCAGCTCGTTGTCATCGGTTCCGACAAATCCGTCGTTTGTCGCTCGGCTTTGCGCCGCCGCGTACAGCCCGATGTGGAACACCTGCGGCGTCTGCGCTTCCCAGAGCGTTTCACGGTCCGGTGTTTCGAGAATCGCGCCTCCGCGGGAGACCCGCTTGATGGTCCCCGTCATCCGAACCCCCGCGCTTGCGGCTTTTTTGCGGTAAGCCGTACCGCAGACTTTCTCGATTTCGGTCGGTGTAATCAGACACCGCGCCCCGTCCGCAATCGCAACATAGCGGATGTCGGGACCGATGACCGAGAAGGCGCGAAGAGCCGATTCCTGGCGGTTCTTTCCGCCGATGACCACCGCCGCCAGCTTGGTGATCCGATAGTCCTCGCAGAGTGCGACCACCGTATCGACCTCTTTTTCCCGCGCCGCAATGATGATTTCGGTAATCAGCGGGGATTGCTGATAGGCGAGGAGGGTATGCGCAAGGACCGGGATTCCGCCCAGTGCGAGAAACTGTTTGGCGGTCCCTCCGCCCATGCGGGTGGAATTGCCTGCCGCAAGAATCAGCGCGGCGGTTCGGTTTTTCGGATTGCTTGCAAGAAGCAAATTCGCGGTCTGATGGGTCACTTCTCCCATAATCAAGCCCTGCCTTTCTGTGCGTGATGCTTCGGCACCAACGAAGTTGTACGGTCCGGT
>CAKSUH010000172.1 GCA_934500855.1 uncultured Eubacteriales bacterium | reverse complement strand
GCCTCCCCCTCACCCCGAGAACTTCCCCACAGGACCCCGCTGCTTTGGGAGCGAAAAAGTTGTTTCGCTTTCAATGGGCGGAGTCCTGCGGGGAAGTTTTTTTGTTTGGTGGGAGGTATTGGGGAAATATGGCGGTGAGATGAGGCATTTGTTAAAAACGGTAGAAGCAGATCGTGGTGCCGAACTGTGTGGAGTGTCGAATGGCGTATTGGGCATTTGATTCAACTTGACGAACATTCCATATCAGAGAAATTAAGAACAGCGGAATGCCATTTCAAAGGGACACGGTTGTAACTTCCGAAACGGTCCCGATACCGTCCATTGCACCGGTGGCGATATCGCTAAATCCTGAATAACCAAACAACAGCGGGCGGGAATCAACGATTCCTGCCCGCTTTCGCTCTTTCACTTCCGCACCCACAAAACAAGTGCGAAGCCGCACTTTCAAACGATTCCATACCACCCAAACCAACAAAAACTTCCCCATGGGACCCCGCCGCTTGGAAAACGAATCAAATTTTCGCTTCCGAAATGGCGGGGTCCTGTGGGGAAGTTCGGGGAGGTGAGGGAGGTTTGGAGGGAGAGAAAGCCCCCTTTCAAGGGGGGCCCTCTCCCGCCAAGGTCTTTCCCTTGATTACTTCTTCAAATTTGCCTCGAGCGTTGCGAGTTCGTCGTACATCTCCTGCGGGACGCGGTCGCCAACCTGCTTGTAGAATGCCTTGATGTTCTCCACATCCTCAAGCCAGCTGTTCTTGTCAATCGTCAGCAGATTCTTGATTGTGTCAACCGTCACGCCGTCCAGACCCTCAATGTTGATGTCCTCGGGCTTCGGAAGATAACCGATCGGGGTCTCCACAGCGTCAACCTCACCCGCGCAACGGGCGAGAATCCACATGACAACACGCATATTGTCGCCGAATCCCGGCCAGATGAAGTGTCCTTCATCATCGGTGCGGAACCAGTTGACATGGAAGATCTTCGGAGCGTGCGGAATCCGCTTGCCCATCTCCAGCCAGTGCGCAAAGTAGTCGCCCATGTCGTAGCCCACGAACGGACGCATTGCCATCGGGTCGCGGCGAACCACGCCGATTGCACCTGCCGCCGCAGCGGTCGTCTCGGAAGCCATGATCGAGCCGACGAACGCGCCGTGCTGCCAGCTTCTCGATTCATACACCAGCGGAGCCGTCTTGGCGCGTCTGCCGCCGAAGATGATTGCGGTTACCGGAACACCCTTCGGGTTGTTGAACTCGGAGGACAGGCAGGGGCAGTTGGTCGCCATTGCCGTGAAGCGGGAGTTCGGATGCGCGCAGGAGGTGTTGATCTTGTCCGCCTTGTCATACTTCGTGTAGTCCCACTTCTCGCCCTTCCAGTTGATGGCGTTGTGCGGGGGCTGATCGTTCATACCTTCCCACCAAACCGTGTTGTCATCGAGGTTGTGACCCACATTGGTGAAGATGCAGTTCTTTTTGGTGGTCATCAGCGCGTTGTAGTTGGAGTGCTCGTTGGTTCCGGGAGCCACGCCGAAGAAGCCGTTCTCGGGGTTGACGGCGTAAAGTCTGCCGTCCTCGCCCACGCGGAGCCATGCAATGTCGTCGCCGACAGTCCAAGCCTTGTAGCCCTTCTTGCGGTAAACTTCCGGCGGGATGAGCATTGCAAGGTTGGTCTTGCCGCAGGCAGACGGGAACGCCGCCGTGACATATTTGACCTCGCCCTTCGGATTCTCAATGCCGAGAATCAGCATATGCTCAGCCATCCAGCCTTCTTTTCTGCCGAGGTAGGAAGCGATGCGGAGCGCAAAGCACTTTTTGCCGAGCAGAACGTTTCCGCCGTAAGCCGAGTTGACCGACCAGATGGTGTTGTCCTCCGGGAAGTGGCAGATATAACGGTTCTCTTCGCTACAGTCGGCGGTTGCGTGCAGACCCTTGACAAAGTCTGCGCTGTCGCCGAGCGCGTCCAGAACATTCTTGCCGACGCGCGTCATGATGAGCATATTCAGCACGACATAGATCGAGTCGGTCAATTCAATGCCGATCTTGCCGAACTCCGAGCCGACAATGCCCATGGAGTAGGGGATGACATACATCGTCTTGCCCTTGTAGGAGCCGGCGTACAGCTTGGACAGCTTTGCGTAGCACTCCTGCGGATCCATCCAGTTGTTGATGTTGCCCGCGTCCTCTTTCTTGCGGGTGCAGATGAAGGTTCTGCCTTCCACGCGCGCCACATCGTTGACGGCGGTGCGGTGCAGGTAGCAGTTCGGGTACACTTTCTCATTCAGCTTGATCAACTCGCCGGTCGAGCAGGCGATGCGGCGCAGACCCTCTGCCTGCTCCTCGCTGCCGTCGATCCATACGATGTCCTTCGGCTGAACCATATCAGCCATCGACCGAATCCAATCCTGAACATGCTTGTTGATTGTCATGATCGTCTCTCCTTTATATCTTTATTTTGTTAAAACATTGTCAATCATGGGCGCTTTTCGGTAATCCAATCGTCACCCAGTATATATTTTACACCATTTCTTTCTGTTTTTCAAGACCCTTTTGAAAAGGTTACGGAAAATTCATAATTTCAAAATGGAAAAAGGAAGGGAGCGCAGGGGGGGCTTTTTGAAAAAAGCCTGAAAAGACCCGTCAAACGCTTTCGGTGCAAGCCCTGACGGCGCAAATATAGCGCCGCTGACTTGGAAAAGAAAGAGGCGCTTGTTTGCTTTATATATTTATTAAGGTAAGGCAATACCGCGCAATTCGCGATTGGCGCACTCGCTCGCGCCTTTTCCGTGATCCTTCACAAAAATCCTTGCCTGTAGCTCGGCTACAGCCCGCGAATTTTTGTATCGTCTAACGAAAAAATCGACTCTGCAAGTTGTGATTCGCACCATCGGAATTGCGCGGTGTTGCCTTAAATGATAAAACCGAAGAACCGAAGCGGAGCAATACAACGGAAAAGCATCCCGGGGTTGCCTTAACAGCCGCTCAGAATTGCCTGACCGATCAGACGCTGACCTTCTTCGGTCGGATGAATGCCGTCCGGGCAGAGGAGGGAGACCGAATCCCAAACGCCGAGAAAGGCGGAGCGGATGTCAAACAGGCGGCACTTGCATTCCCGCGCAACACGGGCGACGATCATGGAGTAACGCTCCTGAAAACGGTAAATGCGCTGAGGATTGCCGAGCCACTTCAGAATGTTTTTCTCGGACAGCCCCTTACGCGTGATGAAACGCAGGTAATGTTCCCCGTCGATCGGCGGCAGATTGACCAGAACCGGTTCCATGCCGGCCGCGCGTACATCCTCAATCATCCGACAGAGATTATCCCGATAGATTTCCGCATCGGTGCGGGGGAGGTGAATGCCGTCGGGAGCGTCGCTGACCGCCTGCCAATCGAAATCGCAGTCATTTCCGCCGAACTCCAGAATGGCATAGTCCGCGCGCATTCCGGAGGAAAGGTCGCGTTCTACCATTTCCACGCCCTGCACCGAGGTCATGCCCATCCGCGAGCGGTTGGTGATTTCTATGTCGCGTTCCCGAGCGATCAGCGCCGCCGCAGGGCAGGGAGAAAGACGGTAACGATCGCGCGTCGCATCGTAAATGACCCCGCGCGCAACGGAATCCCCCCAAACAATCGCTTTCTTTTTCATAATCAGTATCCTCCTTTTACGAGGTATCAAACACCTTCAAATGTAGTTTGCAATACTATTATAACAGTTATTCGTGATGATGTCAAGAGGAATCGGAGAAAAGATTGTGAATTTTAGAAGAAAACAGGAAATCTATCCCATAGTGTGAGCCGAAAACAGGGAAATCATACAGATAAAAATCAGTATCTGAAAAAACGGAGACATAGAGGCTTGGAATTTCGGGAACACGGAAGCGGAACCCACCGGACGAAGAATAACAAAAAGCCCCGCGAGGATTCCTCGCGGGGCAATTTTGTGTCAATGACGAACAAAAAGGAGCGTCTTTTTAAGCCGAAAACAGGGTAGGCGTCCACGGGGATTTGAACCTCAAA
>CAKSUH010000171.1 GCA_934500855.1 uncultured Eubacteriales bacterium | reverse complement strand
CGCGGCGTCGCTGGGTCAGGCTTTCGCCCATTGCCCAATATTCCCCACTGCTGCCTCCCGTAGGAGTCTGGACCGTTCTCAGTTCCAATGTGGCCGTTCAACCTCTCAGTCCGGCTACCGATCGTCGACTTGGTGGGCCGTTACCTCACCAACTATCTAATCAGACGCGAGCCCCTCTCTGTGCAATAAATCTTTGGCATACCGATCATGCGGTCAATATGCGTCATGCGGTATTAGCGTTCGTTTCCAAACGTTATCCCACACACAGAGGCAGGTTGCTCACGCGTTACTCACCCGTCCGCCACTAACTCGAGGACCGAAGCCCTCTCGTCCGTTCGACTTGAATGTGTTATGCACGCCGCCAGCGTTCATCCTGAGCCAGGATCAAACTCTCGAAATCATGGTATTAAAACATCCTCTCGGATGATCTAATCGGTTTGCTTTCGAGTTTTTTCTCTTAGCTTTTGTTTTTACTTTTTAAGAGTAGTAATTCTCTTGAAAGAATTTACGAGATCATGTTCGCACATACTAAATAATATGCTTTGTACTTCATCTCTTGTTGTTCAGTTTTCAAAGATCAACCGCTGTCGGAAACTTCACAGCCCGTCCGGTTTTGCTCCGTGTCAGGTCGTGCCGTTTTGGGACAGCTTGTATATTATACCACTTTCTTTTCGGTTTGTCAAGGGGTTTTTCAAAAGTTTTTCGAAGTTTTTTTCAAAGCTCCGTTTTTCTTCATCCGACTTCCCTGAACATCCCTTCAGACGGTATCTTTTGTCGCCCTCTTTTTGAGCGCTCAATTATTATATCACTTTCCATCCCGTTTGTCAAGGGGTTTTCCAAAAGTTTTTTGAAGAAATTTTTGGAAGCATTTCCTTTTATCGGGCGAAATGGAATTTAATTGAGTCCGTTGTTTTGAGGACCTGCATAGTATACCACTTTACGCGCGGTTTGTCAACCCCTTTTTTCAAAATTCTTTGTTTTCCCGCATAGTTTTTTGCTTTTCCGCAAAATCTAATGTCAAAAAGGAGGTCCTGTTGTCCATGCTCACCATATTCGTCCGCACCCTGCTGATTTACGGCTCCCTGCTTCTCACGCTTCGCCTGATGGGCAAGCGCCAGATCGGGGAACTTGAGGTCACCGATCTCGTCACAACCCTCCTGATCTCCGAGATTGCCTCCCTGCCCATCACCAACCAGGACATCCCCGTTTCCTATGCCCTGATCCCGATTATCACGCTTCTGACCCTCGAAATTTTCTTCTCGGTCGTTCTGGTCCGCTTCCCCCGTCTCAAAGGACTTGTTTCCGCAAAGCCGACCGTCATCATCCGTCACGGCGTGCTGTGCCAACGCGCGCTTTCCGGTCTGCGGATCTCGGCCGAAGAGCTGATGGGAGAGATCCGCCGTCAGGGGTATTCCGATCTCTCCATGATTTCCGATGCAATACTGGAGAAGAACGGCAAGCTGACCGTGATTCCGAAGCCGCAGTTTGCACCGCCGAATCTGGGACAGCTCGGCATCCGCGTCCCCGAAGATCCGCTGATGCATGTCGTGCTTTCCGGCGGGGTATACAACGATGCCGGGCTTCGGCTCATCGGCTTTGACCGTGCCTGGCTGGACGCGCAGCTGGCGAGGAGAGGCTACACGCGCGACCGCCTTTTCTGCGTGACCGCCAACGAAAAAGGGCGGCTTCTTCTGATTCCAAACACAGAAAAAAACGTCCGAAAATCCGCAGGAGGTGCTTTGTGAAAAGTTTTCTTGCATCGGTGATTCTGTTTACCGTGATGCTCTCCGGAATTATTTTCAACTCCATATATATAAATAATGTAGCAACAGAAATCGAAACCCGTCTTGACGCGCTCCCCGACATAGGGGAATCCGGGTGTGAGGAGCAAACCGCATCGCTTCTTCGGGCATGGGAAAAAGAGGTCGGATGGGTCAGCCTCTCTGTAAGTTTTCCCGTTTTTGACCGCATTTCGGAACAGGTTGCGCTTCTCCATACGGCTGCGGTCTGCGGCGATCTTTACGGCTACCGCGCCGCAATTGCCCTTCTTTACGATGCCACCGACGATATGCGCAGGCTGGAAACCTGGAAGGCTTTCGTTTGATTTTTCGGAATCGGAATTGGTTTTATTCCATTATTTAGCAAGAAAAAGAGAAAAGAACCCGGAAATCCGGGTTCTTTTCTCTTTTTCTGCGATTGATCTCCTGCCCCCGGGAAAGTTCCGCAGGAAAACGCGGAGACTGCGCGCCGAAGGAATCGGTTTACTCTTCGCTGAAGATCACCGTTACATCGGGATGCAGCTGAAGGATCGACGCGGGAAGCGCGGGCGTGATCGGACCGCTGAATGCGCGGAGCAGGACATCCTTCTTCGCCGCACCGTTTGCAACCAGCAGAATCTTTTTCGCCTGCATGATCGAGAGCATACCCATACTGATCGCCTGCTGGGGAACCTCTGCTTCGCTTGCGAAGAAGCGTGCGTTCGCGCGGATCGTCGACTCGTGCAGGCCCGTGACATGCGTAGCCGCCACGAAGCTGTCACCCGGCTCGTTGAAGCCGATGTGACCGTCTACACCGATTCCGAGCAACTGCAGATCGATTCCGCCCAGGCGCTTGATGCGCGCGTCATATTCCGCGCACTCCGCTGCGGGATCCGCCGCCGTTCCGCAGGGAACGAAGGTTCTCTCGGGCGCAATGTTGATGTGATCAAACAGATTCTCCTGCATGAAGCGGCGATAGCTCTGCGGATGATCGCCCTTGAGACCGACATACTCGTCAAGGTTGACCGTGGTCACCTGCGAGAAATCAAGGTCCCCCTTCTTATACCACTCGATCAGCTGACGGTAGGTGCCGACAGGCGACGAACCGGTTGCAAGTCCCAGCACGCAGTCGGGCTTCATGATGACCTGCGCGGAGATGATGTTCGCAGCCTGACGGCTCAGCGTTTCGTAGTTTGAAGCAGTAATGAATTTCATAATATATTTCCTCTTTTCAATAAAGATTTACAGATGTAAAAAGCTCCGCATCGCGTCGATCAGGGCTCTTGCCCCCGCCGCATCGCGGTCCTCGGCAAAGATCCGCAGAAGCGGCTCGGTGCCCGAAAATCGACAGATCAGAAATGCGCCGTCGGTAAAATTGATCCGACAGCCGTCGGTATAGTCCGCGTCCGCCACCGTGCGTCCGAAATCGGGCAACCGCCGCTCTTCCATCAGCACGCGACGCACCGTCGCTTTGTCCTCGGGGCGGAAAGTCAGGTTGTCCTCCTCCATCGTGTGCGGTCCGTACTTCGCGGTCAGTTCGTCCCACAGCTCGCTCGGCGACTTGTCCATCGCGGAGATCATCTCCACGAACAGCGACGCCGCATAGACCGAATCCTTGCCGTGGATATGGCCCCGCACGGTCAGCCCGCCCGAGGATTCTCCGCCCAGCACGGCGTCGGTTTCGTCGATCTTCGCCGAAATGTATTTGAATCCGACCGGAACCTCGTAGCAGACCTCGCCGAACGATTCCGCCACACGGTCCAGCATATGCGTGGTTGCATTGTTGCGCACCACGGGTCCCCGCCAGCCGCGGTACTCGTGCAGATAATAGTACAGCATCACCAAAATGCGGTTTGCGTCCACATAGGTCCCGTTCCGGTCAATGACCCCGAGACGGTCGCCGTCGCCGTCAAAGGCAAGTCCCAGATCGTAGCCGCCCGCGCACACCTCGTCGGCAAGCCCGCGCAACTGCCGCTTTCCGGGCGCGGGAAGTTCCCCGCCGAAATAGGCGTCCTTGTTGTAGTGAATCGTGTCGACCGTGCAACGCGCGGTATTCAGCACCACCGTCAGCGGATAGGTCCCCGAGCCGTGCATCGGGTCAAACAGGATCCGCAGTCCGCGCCGACGGATCACCGAAAGGTCCAGCCTCGACAGGATGGAGTCCAGAAATTCGTTGAACGGGGTGTGAACCTGCTCGGCAAGCCCACCCGCGACCGCTTCGTCAAACGGTAGCGTGGGAATGTCCTCCGCTCCGTCAATCAGCTGCTCCAACCGCGCGG
>CAKSUH010000170.1 GCA_934500855.1 uncultured Eubacteriales bacterium | reverse complement strand
GCTTGACGGGATTTGGCTCGGAGCAGCCGGAATGCGTAGCGCATAAACGGCTACAAAAAATCAGCACCACATAAACATAGGGGAGAAATCCCCCTTAGTTAAAGTTTTGAAAGTTCTTAGGAAACTTTTTCAAAAGTTTCCTAAGTAGGGTTCGGGGCAAAGCCCCGAGGTCTTAGGTCTTAAAAGGAGGAGAAAAAATGAACGATTTGCACTACCACAAAAGCCTTGCAACGCTCCACGAGGGGTGCGAGGACCCGCACGCATACCTGATCCCGTATCAGTCGGAGGAAGCGGCGAGAGCGGATGACAGAGAGAGAAGCGACCGCTTCGTGTCGCTCTGCGGAGAGTGGAATTTCCGCTGGTTCCCTTCGGAGCGGGAGTTGGGCGATTTCCTGAGCGCGGAATTTGACGCCGGAGAGTGGGACAGGCTCACGGTTCCCATGAGCTGGCAGTTCCGGCTTGATCGCCCGTATGACAAGCCGCAGTATACCAATGTGCTCTACCCGTTTCCCGTTGACCCGCCGCACATTCCGGTTGAGAATCCATGCGGTCTTTATATGCGCACGCTGAATGTCGACGCGGAAGCGCTTGAACGGTACGATCTTCGCCTGCATTTCGAAGGCGTGGATTCCTGCTTCTATCTTTATATCAACGGGCAGTTTGCCGCGTACAGTCAGGTCAGCCACATGACGAGCGAGGTGGATGTGACGAAATACCTGCACGCAGGCGAGAATCAAATCAAGGTGTTGGTGTTCAAGTGGTGCGACGGAAGCTACCTGGAGGATCAGGACAAGATCCGCTCCTCGGGCATCATCCGCGAGGTTTACCTGCTTCTGCGTGACAGGATTCACATTGTGGACCTTTATGTCCGCGCCGAGACCGAGGAACCGTTTGCAACTGCCTGTGTCAAGGCGGAGGTTGCGCTGAATGGTGCGGCAGAGGTCGGCTACCGGTTCGGTTCCCCCGAGGGGCAAACGCTTGCCGACGGAAAAATGCGGATGGACGGCAAGGGAACGCTTTCTTTCGGCTTCGACCACCCGCAGCTTTGGAGCGATGAGACCCCGAACCTGTATGAGTTGTATCTGACGGTCGGCGGCGAGGTCATAAGACAGGCTGTCGGCGTGCGGAAGTTCGAAGTGCGCGGAAAAGTGGTGTATGTCAACGGAAAAAAGGTCAAGGCAAAGGGGGTAAACCGCCACGACAGCCACCCGCAGTTGGGTTCTGCAACGCCGCTCGACCACATGATTGCCGACCTGCTCCTGCTCAAGCGGCACAATGTCAACTTCATCCGCACGAGCCACTATCCGAACGATCCGCGCTTCCCCGCGCTCTGCGACAAATACGGCTTTTACCTTTGCGACGAGACCGATCTCGAAACGCACGGAATGCAGCCTGCGGGCGACTGGGACGAGCTGACCGACAGCGCAGACTGGACCGAATCCTATCTTGACCGTGCGCGCCGCATGATGGAACGCGATAAGAACCGCGCGTGCGTGTTGCTGTGGTCGGTCGGAAACGAGAGCGGCATCGGATGCAACCATCGCGCGATGGCGGATTACTTTCATGAAAGAATGCCCGGATGTCTGGTTCACGCCGAGGACCTTTCGCGCAGGTTGGACCACTCGCACGGTCGGGCGCACGGAACGCCGGACCCCAACGATATATTTGTTGATCTGCACAGTCGGATGTACCCGCCTTATGAGGACATTCTGAACGATTATCTGAACAACAAGGACTGCAAGATTCCGCTTTTCCTTTGCGAATACAGTCACGCGATGGGCAACGGTCCCGGGGATCTGGAGGGTTACTGGAAGCTGATTTACGGCTACGATCAGTTCTTCGGCGGTTGCGTTTGGGAAATGACCGATCACTCGGTTGACATCGGCACGCCCGGGCATCCGAAGTTCATTTACGGCGGCGATTTCGGACACAAGCTCAATGACGGTTGCTTCTGTGTGGACGGTCTGGTTTATCCCGACCGCCGCCCGCACACGGGAATCATGGAGCTGAAGCAGGTCTTGCGTCCGTGCAGACTTGAAAATGTCGATCTCGAAAAGGGTGCGTTCACGGTGCGGAGTTACCGGCACTTTTCCGATCTTTCCGATCTTGATCTTTGCTGGCGGGTGGAGCGAAACGGTGCGGTCATACGCCAAGGCAGAATCGCGGAGCTGCATATTGCTCCCGAAAAGTGTCGTCGCTACACGCTTCCGGAAGGAACGCTCGAAGGGCTTGACGGTATCTGCTATCTGACGGTTTCCTATCGGCAAAATACCGCAAACGCGTGGAGTGATGCAGGCTTTGAAGTGGGTGTGGAGCAGTTCCGTCTGCAATGCGCTACGGCAACGGTTCCCGCGCACACGGGGACGCTGCTTGCAAAGAATTTTGCGCTGACCGAGGATGCAATCGGCTTTACGGTCCTGAACGGAACGACCGAAGTGCATATTGACCGTCTCACGGGTGCGGTGGATTCGCTGGTCAAGTCGGGCAAGGAGATGCTTGCAAGTCCGATTTTGCCGAACCTGTGGCGCGCTCCCACCGACAATGACCGTTATCTGCGCCGTGTTTGGGAGCCGATGGGTTGGGGCAACTGCGGTTGGCTTGACGCTCGGATGGAGAACAGGGGTTGCAAAATTGTTGAAAAGAGCGCCGACCGCATTACGATTGAAACGGCGTTTGTGTTCGGTTCGGATGCAAACCGCCCGACCCTGCGCGGCACGCTGACCTATCGTTTCTCTCCGAATGCCGGCATGGAGCTGCTGATGGAGGCGGACGCGGTGTTTGCGGACGAGGCACTGACGCTCCCGCGCTTCGGGGTACAGTTTGCGATGCCTGCGGGGAACGAGAAGCTGAAGTACTTCGGTTGCGGTCCGATGGAGACTTACCGTGACAAGCGGCAGGCGGGGCTTGTCGGCATATACGCCTGCGATGTGAGCGATCACTTCGAGCATTATGTGCGTCCGCAGGAAAATATGGCGCACACGGAGACGCACTGGGTTCGGGTGACCGATGCGGCAGGGCAGGGGTTGACTGTCACGCCTGCTTGCGGCACGCCCGATCTGAGCTTCAACTGCTCGCATTTCTCGCCTGCTCAGCTGACTGCAACGGCTCATGATTACGAGCTGGTTCCGCAGGATCTGACCTTTGTTAACATTGATTTCATGCAGGCGGGTATCGGTTCCGGTTCCTGCGGTCCGAAACTCCGCGCGGAATACCGTCTCCCCTCGGGTCACTACGCGTTCGGTTTCCTCGTGGTATAATATCGGGGAGGGGAAGGGAAGACCTTGGAGGGAGAGGGACCCCTCTTGAAAGACGGGTCCCTCTCCCTCCAAACCTCCCTCTTCCTCCGAGAACTTCCCCCAAGCGCACCCGCCCGGGCAGAGCGAAGCGTTGTTTCGCTTTGTCTTAGGCGGGTGCGCTTGGGGGAAGTTTTTGGGTTGGATCGGGAGGTGCGGATTTATTGCAGACTGCGGCTATCGCACGGTTTTTGTGGTGTAAAACCGTTTCGGTTGGTGATTGTCATGTGGGTGCCGAGATCCCGCCTGCGGGCGCCCCTTCGGGTTCGACTGAACGCCGCAGGCGTTTCCTCAGAGATGGCAAAGTAGGTAGCCGAACGGCAGGATAGAACCTGAAAACTGTTAAAGTTACTTTAGTTATTCATACACATCCTGTTTTTACGCACTGCCGAGATCCCGCCTGCGGGCGCCCCTGCGGGGTTCGACTCCGCGGCGGGTAGGGGCGGTATGGTTCTCCCTCCCATCCGTCATGCCGCTCCGCTCAGGATGACAAAGAGGGCTGTTTGTTATGTGGGTTATATAATCTTAGTCAACATAGTAACCTAACAACTTTCTTTAGCAACTTTCAGGTTATATCCTACCATCCGGCTACTCTCTATGTCATCCTGAGCGGAGCGGCGCAATGGACAAAAAGACAAACAACACAACCCCTACCAGCCGCGCAGTCGAACCCCGCAGGGGCGCCCGCAGGCGGGATCTCGGCAGTGCGTAACGGCGAGCACAGACAGCCAAAAAGTCTCTACCAAAGACTAA
>CAKSUH010000169.1 GCA_934500855.1 uncultured Eubacteriales bacterium | reverse complement strand
TCCCTGCGCCTCGCTCCAGAACGAGGACAGCGATGCGTTGCCTTCCTTGAACACCTTCGCCTTCACGGGGTCACGGAAGCAGAAGCCCGCGCTTGTCAGCACATAACCGGGGTCAATGAACACATTGTTTCGGATCAGGTCGATCATGGCAAGGCTCTGCGAGTCTCTTGCGGCATTGCCTTTGAGCACCACCTCAATGTATCTCGGGTTGACGATCTCGCGGCTCTCTTTTGCAAGCGCCGCCGTTACGGTACCCACCATTTCCGCATTTTTAACGGTTTTCGGAACGAACATCAGCGAAACACCGTCGGTAATCGCCGTCCGATAGTTCTGTTGGGTGTTGTCCAACTTCGGATACGGGAGCACGCCGTAGTTGTCGCTCATATCGCGCAGGCGCTCGATCATTTCAAACCGCATCGGGTTGAACAGCACCTGCCCGCCCGTGAACAGTTCCTTACTCGGGTCATTCTGCGTCCGTTGGTCCTGATAGGAGTACTCCTCGGTATACAGCTGTACCAGTTTATCCAGAATCGCCGCGTTTTTCTCGGTTTCTACCCGGAACTGATAGTTGCCGTTGTTGTCCTTTTCCAGCGTCTCCACACCAAAGCCGCTCGCAAACGCGTCGATGGCAACATCAATGTCGCTTGCGAACCCGTAAATGCGGTTCGCCCCTTCGCCCGTGGTTCCAACCTCTTTGGCAACATTCATCATGTATTCCAGCGTCCATCTACCCGAGGAAACCACGCTGTAAAGGTTTTCGGAAGCGTAGTCTTTTGCCAGTCGGTCATTGAACACAACCGAGGACATGAACTTCCAGAAGGTCAGCGTGATATCGCCCGTGATCGCGTAGGTCTTGCCGTTGATGGTCAGCACATCGTTGATACCGTTCTGCCACTCGTCCGCCTTCAGGTTGACGCCCGGGACGGTCTGCCAATCCAGATACCAATCGTTGCTCACCGTGGGATAGATGTAGCGGTGATAACCCGAGATCAGGTCGCAGGCGTCCTCCTGCGCCCTCATCCATGTGGACAGCTGCTGTTCGAATTCGGTGTTCCGCGCGCCGTCCTTCCAACCGTTATTGTAAGTCAGGTTCTTGATGGTAACATTGTAGCGCTTCTCAATCACCTGATTGCGGGAGTACACCGCGTCGTTGACGACATTCGCGCCCGCCGAATCGCTCGCCTGAAATTCATACGAATAATTCGTGCGGTGCATGATGCGGAAGTCCTTGTCGTACTGCGGGTAGTCCTCCCCGTCGTCCGCGTTGGTCGCCTCCTGCGTCGCAACGGTTTTGCCGGGCTCCGCGCCTGCGTCTTTGACATTGCACCCGAATGCCATCGTGCAACTTGCACACAGCAACAGGAGCAATCCCCATGCCGAAATGCGCGTCAGTCGGAATTTTTGGGATTGTCTCATGAAAAATCCTCCTTAATTTCCCTTTTGTCGGTTCGGTTTTCGTTTATTCTGCACGGAAACGATACCATTGGTACACCTATTATAAAGTATTTTTTTGCGTTCGGCAAGTGTTAAAGTTGCTATCTTTTTTTATTTTTTACACTTGATTACCGCCGCAATCCGTGCTATACTGAAGTCACGCCGTCCGCATATACAATCAACGGATGGAACCGAACAGAAAGGAATCGGATGAACATGAAGAAAACCGCAAAACGCCTCTCCCTGTTGCTTGCGCTCTGCACCCTCGCGCTCTGCGCCTGCACCATCACCTATCCCAACGACACGCCCGACAGCACCCGACAGCCGACCGTAACCGAACCGACCCTGCGCGGAACGGTTCTTTCCCACATCTCCGACTACGCCGTGATTTACCCCACCAAGGCAACCGACGGCGAAAAAATCGCGGCAATGCAGATCATCAACGCGATTGACCGCTCCCGCCGCGCCGATGTGGATTTCGTAACCGGCGACATCCCGAAAAACAACCGCGAAATCCTGGTCGGCAACACCAACCGCGCCGCTTCGAAAACGGCAATCGCCGCACTGGACAAGGATCGCGACTTCTCGGTCTCCTTCAATAAGGACGAAGTTGTCATCGCCGCCAAAACCGACGCCGCGCTTGCCGATGCCGTTGCCTACTTCCTCGGCACGGTTCTCACCGCCGACATCTCCCACTACTCCGCAGGCACGGTTGACACCCAACTTTACAATTACCCGCTTTCGGGCTTCTTCGGGCTTTCGCTCGACGCGCTGAAAATTTCCTATGCCACCAAAGATATGCTGCCCGTTGCAACCTCGCTGCAGACCTACATCCACGATGTAACGGGCGCGGATGTGGCGCTTGCCCTCGGCGGAAGCGGCAACATCCGCCTCTCTCTTGACGAAACGATGGAACGCGCCAAATATCGCGTGGAGTCTGCAGGCAGTCTTGTGACCCTGCGCGGCGGCACGGTGCTTGCCCTTTCCGAGGCGGTCCGGGCGATTACCTCCGAAACCCTCGGCGGCGAGGCAATCACGCTGGACGGCGAGAGCACGATTCCGCTGACGATGAAGGATGTCAAATCCGGCAAGGAAATGCAACTGGTCTGGTATGACGAATTCGACGGCAGTGCGCTGAACAGTGCCTACTGGTCGCTGACCGACCGGATGTACGGCAACAGCAAAATCACCACAACCGCGAACAAAAAGAACTTTGAGGTTGCGAACGGCGACGCAACCATGCGGGTCCTGAAAAACGGCGATGTCTTTACCACCAACAGCACGCTGACCACAATGAACCGCATGAGCTTCCGCTACGGCTACCTTGAAATTTACGCCAAAGTCCCGACAACTCCCGGCACATTCCCCTCCTTCTGGCTCCAGTCCGCCGAACAGCACCGCGCCGACAAGGGCATCATGACCGAGGTGGATGTGTTTGAAATCTACACCAAAAACAAAATGGAATGCACCCTGCACAAGTGGGAAATGAACGAAAGCGGCGGAAGCAGTCACCACTGCTGGAACGACCCGAAGGTCAAAATCTATTCGGACGCGGACTGGTCGACCCTCTCCACCGATTACCACCTCTACGGCTTCGGCTGGACCGAAACCGAGATGTACTTCACCGTGGACGGCAAACTTTACGCCACCTTTGACATCACCGACAAAGGTGATTTCTGCCAAGGTGTCGGAAAGGTAAAATATGATGAGGAAGGCAACGCAATCAGTTCGCTCACGGGAATGTCCTGCTTCGGGGACGCGCTGTTCATCAACTTCAACAACTGGATTCACACCGAGGGCAGCTTCCGCGACAGGAACTGGAAAACGGGCGACAGCACCGAATACCCCATTGATTACAGCATCGCGTGGATTCGTCTCTATCAGGACGAGACAGGCACACTCTACGACGATCTGAACGGCAAAATTTCCGACGGCATCAAATAAAACGGAGGCAACGGCAAAAAATGAACGGCAACGGCATTCCCCAAACCATCAAAAACCCGCTCGACGGCAGCGAAATGCGCCTGACATGGAACGATGAATTTGACGGCGACAAAATCAACGGCAAAACATGGCAACTTTATGACAGAATGTGGGCGAAAAACCGCGTGATCACCACCACCGATCCCCGCAACTTCGCGTTGGAGAACGGCGAGGCGGTCATGCGGACCTACCGCGAGGACGGGCATTACACCTCGCACAAAACCCTGACCACCTTTGACCGCATGAGTTTCCGCTACGGCTACCTTGAAATCCGCGCCATGGTCCCCTTCAGCCGCGGCGCATTCCCCGCGTTCTGGCTTCAGTCCGCGTGGCAGCACCGCTCCGTGGATTACATGACCGAGGTCGATGTGTTCGAGGTCTACAAGGCGGGCTATGTGGAGGCCACCCTGCACAAATGGTATCTGAAGGACCCGGTCAAGGGTCCCCACTTCCGGCATGACTGGAACACCCCGCTTGCCTACACCTTTCCCGAGGATCATTGGGAAACCCTGTCCCGCGAATACCACCGTTGGGGCTTCCTGTGGGATCCCGAATCCATTCGCCTGACGGTCGACGGCAAGGTGTTCGCAACCTATGACATCACCGATGCGGGCGACTTTCAGGAGGGACTGGGAAACGGCGATGATCTGACCGGCAT
>CAKSUH010000168.1 GCA_934500855.1 uncultured Eubacteriales bacterium | reverse complement strand
CTTTTTCTTTGACCATGTAGGCGCAAAGAGAAAAGCACACTTTGCTTCGCAAAGCTGCAAAAAGAAAGCGCCGCAAGGGAGTTTCGCGCTCTGCGGAGCGCGACAAGGGCTACGCGCCCTTGACCGCGCCGCCTTTTAGAAAAGGCGGGCGAAAACTTTCACTGCTTTGTCTACAGTCTGAGCACATGTCGGTTTCGGCAGGGGTTGTTTTTTATCCTGTCTTGAACGGTTCGCCAAGCGATTGGTTGCGCCCGATTGACTTACAGGAATTGCTTCCGTTGGAGGTCCGGCGGGAGGGGAGAAAGAAGGGCGGGGGAGAGGTCAAGCGGGGTGATACAGCCGGTCATTCCGTTTGCGCGCAGGCGGGCGACGGCGCGAGAACAGGCGACGAGAATGCTGCCCGTGAATTCGGGGTTGGAATCCGATTGCAGTCCGACTGTGACGGTATGGGTATGTTCGGCGGCGGTTTTTCCGCTCCGAATGACCCGTCCGCCGTGCGGCAGTTCGCTGTGATCCCGGGTCAGTTCCTCCTGCGTGACGAAGGTGACCGTTGTTTCGTAGCCGCGGAAGTAGTTCGGCATGGTGCGGATTTCCCGCTCGATTTTTGCGCGGTTCGCGCCGTCCTCCGGGACGACATAGCATTCCCGCCGATGGGTCTTTGCGGGGGACAATCCCGCAAGCTGCCCGTGCTCCGCCTGCTCTGCGGCTTCGGGGATGGGGACGGTATACTCCCTTGCATCCCGCACGCCCGGCAGGCGTCGGATGGCGTCGGAATGCCCCTGACTGACCCCTCTGCCCCAGAAGGTCACATTCTCACCGTTCGGCAGGACGGAGGCGAACAGGGAACGCGCCGCCGAAAACAGCCCCGGATCCCAGCCTGCGCTGATGAGCGCGAGATGTCCCGAGGAACGCGCGGCGCGGTCGACTGCGGCGAAGTGCGCGGGGATTTTCTCGTGTGTGTCGAAGCTGTCGACCGTGTTGAAGTCGGCGGCAAAGGTCGGGGTTTGGCGCGGCAGATCGGTTGCGCTCCCGCCGCAGAGCAGGAGGACATCGATCCGATTCTTCCAATGCCGCAGAGCGGAGAGCGGCAGGACAGGGACATTGCCGGGCGTTCGGAGCGGCTCGTTCGGGCGGCGGGTGAAGATGGCAACGAGGTCGATGTCGGGCGCGGCAAGCGCGGCGCGTTCCGCGCCTTTTCCGAGGTTGCCGTAGCCGCAGATTGCGATTCGGATGTTCATATAGAAGGTTCCTCCTGTATCAGATGGGAAAAGAGTTCCGCCATGCCGAACAGTCCGGCGGGCTTGGTGATCAGAAAATCCGCGGCGGCAAGTACGCCGGCGGCATAAGCCGAGCGGTCATGCGCTTCGTGTCGGAGCGTGACGGCTTCGGACTCCGTATCGAGCAGAATTTCGTGGATGCCGACGGTGTTGCCGACGCGCAACGAATGGATGCCGATTTCCAGCGGGTTCCGTGCGCCGTATCCCGTGCGGGCAATGCGCGGAAAACGGTCCGGAAATCGGATGCGGACGGCTTCTGCGAGTGCAAGTGCGGTTCCGCTCGGCGCGTCCTGCTTTCTGCTGTGGTGTGTCTCCGTGATCTCGATCTCCGCGTTTGGAAAGACCGACAGCGTAAGGGTCAGCAGGCGCTCCAGAAGGGCGACCCCGAGCGAAAAGTTTGCGGCGCGGAAGAGGGGAATGCGTTCGGCGGCGCTTCGGATGGCGTGCGACTGCCCTTTGTCCTGCCCCGTTGTGCCGAGGCAGAGCGGCAGGCGGTTTCCCGTTGCGTAGGCAAGGAGCGCGGCAGTTGCGTCGGGGTGGGAGAAGTCGATGAGGATGTCGGCGAAGGTCGCGTCGGGAAGCCCTCGGCGCGGGTCAACGGGAGTTACGGTATCGCCGCGCGCAAGGGCGAGGCGGGCGACCTCGCTCCCCATCCTGCCGCCCGCGCCGCAAAGCAGAATATTCAAGTGTTGCTTTCCTCCTTTCGCAATCGGGCTGGACAAATTCCCGGGTTTGTGATATAATATGATAAGGAACGGTGCCTTTAGGCATTTTTAAGGCTTGTGTGATAAACTGGCGGCAGGCAAAGGAGGAATGGTTATGCGGCTTTTGATAGCGGAGGACGATCCGCGGTTGCTGAAATCGCTGATGCACATTTTCACCTCCAACCAATATGCGGCGGACGGTGTGTCGAACGGTCTTGACGCGCTGGATTATGCCCGCACGGGGGAGTACGATGGGTTTGTGTTTGACATCATGATGCCGGGGGCGGACGGCTTGACGGTGCTCTCGACCCTGCGGCGGGAGGGAATCACCACGCCCGCCCTGTTTCTGACCGCGCGGACCGAGGTGGATCAGCGGGTCGAGGGGTTGGACGCGGGGGCGGACGATTATCTGCCCAAGCCCTTTTCGGTGCAGGAGCTGTTGGCGCGGGTGCGCGCGATGCTGCGGCGGCGCGACCGTTTCACGCCCGATCTTGCGGTGTTTGGGGACACAACGCTGAATCGCTCAACCTGCGAGATCCGATGCGGAGACGCGCGTCAGTTGCTCAGCGGCAAGGAGTTTCAGATTCTCGGAATGCTTGCGGAGCATCCCGGAGCGACATTCACAACCGAGCAGATTATCACGCACATCTGGGGCTGGGACGCCGATGTGGATACCAGCGTGGTGTGGGTTCACATTTCCAACCTGCGGCGGAAGCTGGAGGCGATCGGATCCTCGTGGCGGGTCCGCTTCATTCGCGGAGCCGGCTATGTATTGGAGGGAACGGCATGATCTGGAAACTGCGCAGGAAATTCATTCTCATCAGCACGCTGTCGATGCTTGGCGTATTTGCGCTGATTTTTGTTCTGATTGTGGTATCGGGCTATGCGTCGCTCAACCGCACGATGGACGCGCTGACCGACGCGATCTCCTCCGGTCGCTGGGAGTTTCCGGAGCCCGAGCATGACGACGATGAGGTCCCTCCGCCCAAAGACGGCTACGGAAAGCCGAACGGCATGGGGAGCGAGACGCGGTTCAGCACACGGTATTTTACGGTGAAATACGAGGACGACGGAGAGATTGATGTGGACACCGAGCACATCCACGCGGTGGGCAAAGCCGAAGCGGTTGCCTACGCCGCGGCGGTTCGGGACGGGAGTGTGCGGGGATGGTACGGCATCTACCGCTACAAAGTATATGCGGATGACGGCGAAACTGCGATTGTTTTTGTGGACGGCAGCATGAACCGTGCGCAGCTGAAATCCCAACAGCTGAACACGGCGGCGGTCCTGTCCGGAAGCGTTGCGGTGGTGCTGCTTCTGATTATCTTCTTTTCGCGTGTGGCGGTCAAGCCTGCGGCGGAGAGTTACGCAAAGCAGAAGCAGTTTATCACCGACGCGAATCACGAGCTGAAAACGCCGCTGACGCTGATTCTGACGAATCTGGACATTGCGGAGGCGGAGCTTGGTCCGAACGAGTGGTTGGACGACATGCGGACGGAGGGGCGGCGGATGGCGGAACTTGTGGGGCAGATGGTGACGCTCTGCCGCATGGATGAAGAAAAAACGCCTCTTTCCAAGTCGGAGTTCGACCTGTCGGAGACGGTGGCGGACACGGTATCGGAATTTGAGCCGTTGGCACGCGCGCAGGGAAAAACGATGCAATCGGAAGTCGAACCGAAGGTGAGGTACTGCGGCGACGAAGGGGCAATCCGTCGGTTGCTGGCAATCCTTCTGGACAATGCGGTGAAGTACTGCGATCCTGCGGGGGAGATCACGGTAACCCTTTCCTGCAGGCGTCACGCGGTTCTGGAGGTGGAAAACAGTTTTGCGGCGGTTGACGAAACGCAATTGGACCGTCTGTTTGACCGTTTCTACCGCTCGGACAGGGCGCGGACTTCGGGTGGCGGCTTCGGCATTGGGCTTTCCATTGCGCAGGCAACCGCATCCGCGCACCGCGCCGATCTCACCGCTTACCGTGCGGGACCTGCCCGAATCGGATTTCGGGTGGCGTTTCGAGGGTAAACGGGAAGGAAGTCGAGAGGGGAAAACAGAAAAAGCACCACCCGCTCCCGCGTGAAAACACGCGGGAGCGGATTGTATGTCGGCGGACGGGCGGGCGCTC
>CAKSUH010000167.1 GCA_934500855.1 uncultured Eubacteriales bacterium | reverse complement strand
CGTCCACCCGCGCAACCAAGTCAGCGGGGCGCGAGACGGACGGGGTCTGCGGTTTTGCCGTGCGCTCCAGCACCTGCACCTCGGCAACCGTCCCCTTGATACTGACCGAGATCCACGCAAGGCGGTCGGATGTCAGGAGAACGCGGTTTTCCAACTCTCCCGCAGAAAAGGCAGGCAGATAGCTTCCGACGCCAAAACCGTTGTTCTTCAGTTCCTCCACCACCTCTGCCGCACTGACCGTGCGATTTCCCGTTACCCGCACATCCCAGACGAACAGACCGGAAGCAATCAGCAAAGCAACTGCAAAAAGTCCGCCCGCAATCAGCCCGGGGCGGCGAAGCAAACGAAGCAGGAGGAACGGCAGTCCACCCCGCCGCAAAACGGTAACGGGAACCTCCGACGACGCTTTTTTTGCGGTCCGGGCGGAACAAATCATACGAATGCCGCCGTCCCGTTCGGTGATAAGACGGGAAAAAGACAGATCCCGTTGCAGGAAGGTGTCAAGCAGCGGAGCGGCATTTGCGGCATCGGCGGAAAGCTCCGCGTACCCCGCAAGAAACAGGATCGGATTCATTCGCACACCTCCCCTTCAACTTCGAAGGAAACAGACAGAATCGTCCCCGTCAGGGTCGCGCAACCGCAGGAAAAGGAAACGCAGACAAGATCCCTGCCCCTGACCGCCAGAACCGCGTGCCGCCGCTTCAGGCGGATGCAGGTTGCCGTATAGGTCAGAATCCTGCGGCATCCCTGCGCCGTCACGCGCTCACGCCCCCAGACCGTCACGCTTTCATGATATGGGAACACGCTCCGTAACTCTGCCGCGCCCGACATCCGTTTCTTCTCTTTTTTCATCTCAATCCTCCTGCCGCATAAAATGCCCGACCGTTACATACTGTAGCCTGTATTGCATTCCATTTTATGCGTGGGAGGACAGAACCATGACAGACAGAACGGCACATTCCCATCCGATTCAAACACAGACTTCCTATACACCGGGTCGGCTTTGCTTCGGTTTCTTTTCGCTCTTCTGCCTGCTTCTGATCCTGCGCAACCCCGATATTGCCATCCAATCCATCTCTTCCGGTCTGCGTCTCTGCGCAGTAACCGTAATCCCTTCGCTTTTCCCATTTCTTGTTTTGTCCGAGTTAATCGTTTCGGGAGGAGTCGGTCGTCTCCTGCTCCGCCCGATCTCGGGTCCGCTTTCCTTCCTGTTTCGGTTGCCTGCAGACGGTTGCTGTGCGGTCCTGCTCGGAATGTTCTGCGGATTTCCCGTCGGAGCGCGGGCGGCGGTCAGCGCCTACGATTCCGGAAGGCTGACCCGCGATGAAGCGGAGCGCGTGATCTGCGCTTCCGCCAATCCGTCCTCGGCGTTCCTGTTGAATGCGGTCGGCGTTTCGCTTCACGGAAACCGACGGTACGGTTCCGCTCTGCTTGCGGTCACGGTCCTTTCGGGGCTTCTCCTTTGCATTCTGCTCGGTCGGATGCCGAAAAAGGATGACTCCCCCGCAAGCCCCGCAAAGTCCGCCGTTGCCGTCCCGCAGAAGAGCGGCGCACAATTCTTTACCGACGCCGTTCGCTCCGCTCTGACGGGAATGCTGACCGTCTGTGCCTATGTCATCTTTTTCTCGGCTTTTTGCGGAACGCTGACCGTGCTTGCCGATTGCCTGCGGCTTCCCGAAGCGGCCCGTGCCGCCGTTTCTTGCCTGTTTGAACTGTCCGGCGGCGTTTCGGCAGCATCCACGCTCAGGGAACCTCGCCTCTCCGCCGCGCTGACCGCATTTGCCGTCGGTTGGTCGGGGCTTTCGGTGCATTGCCAGGTCCTGTCGGTCTGCGACGGTCGCGGCTTTCGGATGTCCCGTTATTTTCTCTGCAAGCTCCTGCACGGAGGCTTGACGGTTGCCGGATTTTTGCTTGTTCTGCGACTTTTTCCATCGCTCGCCGCCACCCCCGCACAGTCCGCCGCGACATTTGCACCTGTGCCTGCGGCACCTGCAGTCGGGTTGCTGTTTCTTCTTTTTCTTCCCTTGCTCCTTGCAAAAAAACGCTGATACGCTTCCGTCGCGTTTATCAAGGCAACAAACAAAGGGCGTTCTTCCGAGAAGAACGCCCTGCTTTTCAGGTATTTACAAATTCGGATTACTTAGAAACAACATACCATTCGCCGTCTTGCGTTGTGGTGCACCCGTCGCCCAAAACGATTTTACCTGTTTTGGCATTGTCGGGATCAACGAAAGTAACGCCGGGATTATAATTCTTGAAGCTGCCGCCGTTGACGGTAATCGTGCACCCTGCCGAGGCGCCGTCCTGGTGATTCAGGACAAAATAGGTCCCGTTGGAGGGGGTTGCCGTTTCAAACTTACCGCCGTTGATTACAACAGTAGCTTTTGAACCGGAACTCATACTTGTATAAACAAAGATGCAGGAAGTTCCTTCGCTCGTGCCATAGAAGTGACCGCCGTTAATCGTCAGCTTTCCATAGTTTCCGGCACGCACCGCAGAGGTTACCTTATTGGAATAGGATTTATCGGAGCCGATGACAGCGCCGGTCTGCGCTTCGCTGCTGTCATTGATGGTCAAGTTACCTTTTTTTCCGCCTATATAGAACACACTGCCGTTGTTCGGCTTCACGCCAGCACCGTACTCCAATTTTACGCTGTGACCATTCAGATCGACAACAACGGTCTTTCTGGAGAGATAAATCTCATCGGAAACAACCACATCCGCCACAAACTTGAAATTGCCCTTGTAGTCCTCCATTTTCAACGCCTGTTCCCCGTTTGCAATCAGATAGGGATGAGCCGCAGTTCCGTCTCCGCCGTTAAAGGCACTTTCGGAAACAACCACGGTAAACGGAGAGAAATCATCGGTTGTGAAGGTCACATAACCGGTTTCGGCATTGTAATAGTACTGATCGTTTGCGGTCAGCGCTTCGCTTTCCGCGGGTGTGAGAGCGGTTCCGTTATGATAGAAACCGATAACATTCAGCTTTTTTCCCGCCAGCATGGTCAAGGTAAAGTATTTGCCTGCGGAAGCGGTTACCGCATTGCCGTTTGCATCGGTCAGCTTCACTTCGGCGGTCACTGCGTTGGTTCCGGTCTCAACCGTAATGTTTGCGGGCGTTCCGCTTTTGTCCTTATGAAGCGTAAGCGACGCCGCATTGGTGCTGTTGGCGGGAACCGTGATCTGAATATTGGGGTTCGCGTCCTTATCTTTGATAACGGTATCGGCATCGGTTGCAACCGTTTCGGTTACTGCAACCGTATCAAACCATGTGTCAAACGCGGGCGTTCCGTCCGCATCCTTGTCATATTGATTGCCGTTGCTGTCGGATTCAACAGCATCCTGCGTAGCATAAACCGTAATGCCGATTCCGTCGATTGTTTCGTTCTGATAGTCGTTACCGACATCTTCCCGCATATGACCTTTAACGGTCAGGATATCCGCATCCACAGTTTCTCCGACTTTAGCCGCCAGATGATGCTCGGTGCCGATTGTGAATGCCTCGCCGTCCAGCATAACGGTCCAATCAATGACATCATTGAGCTTCGCGCTTCCGTTGATGCCGGTGATAACAACCTTGTACTTCAGAGCCAGATTGCCTTTGTTAACCACGCGCAATTCCGGCAGGCTGTATGTACAACCGGGTTCCCAGAGAATCTGTGTTCCCTCTGCGGGAATCTGCCCGTCAACAAGGAACTGCAGGGTTTTGCCCTCTGCCGTCACCCAGTTGCCGTTATTGTCTTTCATTTCAAGCGCCACATCAAGCGTGCCCGCCTGAATCTTGTTCACCGCGGTCATAGCGGTGTCGGTAAACCACGCATAGGTGGAACCGATAAGCATTGAAACACAGAGCAACATCGAAAGCAGGCTCAGGATCAACGCTCTTTTTGTGAAAACGGTTTTTGTCATTGTTTTTTCCTCTCCTTTTCTTAGTTTTTTCAATGACATATATGCAATCACGCTTTGCGTGTTTACACCATCAGAAAAAGCGATAACCGTAGGGTTTCAGCCTACGGTTATCGCTTTTTTGGTATCGTAAAAAAAGCCCGTTACAAGGCGCAAACAGGTCTGTCTGTCTGTCTGTCTGTCTGTCTGTCTGTCTGTCTGTCTGTCTGTCTGTCTGTCTGTC
>CAKSUH010000166.1 GCA_934500855.1 uncultured Eubacteriales bacterium | reverse complement strand
TGCCACCAGATATACGGAAAACGGAATGGCGGGCGCTGAGGTATCGTCATTTTTTACCGTGACGGAATCGTCCGAAAAGCGTTCTTTCACCTGCTTTTCAACGGCGGCTTCCTCGGCGGTATCGTAGCCGTAAGCGGTATTGAGGATGTAAAGCGTATAGTCGCCGCTGTTGTGATCCGTGCTTTCACGGTCATAGGTTACGCTGTCCACATATTGCAATGCGGCAAGTGCCTCACGGATCTCGTTTTTTTGCGTATCGTTCAGCCCGCGAAACATTACGCGGACCGTGTAGACCGTATCTTCTTTCGGAAACTCTTTTTCCATCAGGGCAAGCCCCTGTTTCATCGGAGAGCTGTCGGGCAGATACTTGGTCATATCCGAATTGACTTTGACGCGGGGGATCAACAGACCGCAGACCGCAGTCAGCACCAGCATGACAATCAGAATGACCGTCCGTTTTTTTACAATCAAATCCGTCAATCTTTTCATAGGCTTACCTCCTTGATTTGCTATTGACAAATCCCTGTAATTATAGTATAATTACATTGGGAGCTAAAGTCAACAAACTGTTTATTTCAAACCGTTGCAATGTATACATACACAGATGTTGATGCGTTGAAACCAACAAACGGAAATGATTTGTTAAGGTAATACCGTGCAACCCGAGATTGTGTCATCGGAATGGTGCGGTGTTGCCTGAACCGAAAGGAGAGCGTATGGAAAACCAAAGAGTGCGGCTGAGCAAGATGCTTTTGAAAAATGCGCTGATGAAACTGCTGGAGGAAAAACCGCTTGAAAAAATCACCATCTATGAACTGTGTGCCGAGGCGGAGCTGAACCGCGTGACCTTTTATAAGTATTACGGCAGTCAGTTTGAACTCCTGACCGATATTGAAAATGACTGCTTCCGAAAGCTGGAGGAGATTCTTTCCGACAATGGGACCGACGGAGAGGACTGCCTTTGCAATATGCTGGAGGCTTTGCTTGCCGACGAGGAGCACTTTAAGGTGCTGATCAATGTTTTGCCCGACAAGGATTTTTCCACCAAGCTGTTTGATCTGCCCACCATCCGCAGACAGCTTGATATGGCAATTCCGGATACCTTCAGCGAGGAGGAACGGGAACAGTTGCGGCTGTTTTTCTATCAGGGCGGGTATGCGGTTATTCGGGAGTGGCTGAATCGGGAGGATCGCGCATCGCCGAAAAAGATGTCGGTTTTCCTCAACGGCGTAATCGGGAAGCTGGCGAGGTAAAGAACCGACGGGGAGGCGGACCGTGCTTTTGCGGCGTCCGTTGCATCCGGGTACGGAGCGAAACGGCAACAAAAAAAGCATTCCGCAAAAGCGGAACGCCGATGGTCGGATGCTGTGCAATTCCGGGCGGCGCAACTGCACGGTTGCGCCGATCGCGGATTGCCCGATCATTTTTTAACCGTTCGTTTTTTCCTCGAGGTAATTGACAACATCCTCAACGGTGACGAACTTGTGGAGATCTTCATCCTCGATGGTCACGCCGAATTTGTCCTCGCAGAGCATGATGAGGTCGGCAAGTTCGATGGAATTGATGCCAAGGTCGTTTGCCAGCTCGGACTCGAGCTTGATATCGTCTGCATTCAGCTGAAGCTCCTCAACGAGCAGATTTTTCAGGGTTTCAAACATTTCTATATCCTCCGAAAATGTATTTCATGTGTAAATGACCCGACCGGCGAGTCAACAACCTTATCTATTATATCCCGAAAATACGCATTTGTCAAGGGCTTTTTTACAATCTGACTCAATTTTCGGGCATCAATTCACAAAAAAGGCATTTTTATCCTGTATTTTGGAAAGAAAGGAGTGCGTCCGATGGGGATTTTCAGAAAACGACCGCTGGCGTTCGCAGCCTTCGTTTCGGCGGGAACAGCGCTGGCGGCTGTCAATGCGGGCAGTCGGCAAAAGCTGATTCTGCTTGCCTGTTTCCTGACCTGCGGATTTCTGCTGTCCCTGCTGTCGGTTTTTCGTCGCCGCGTGACGGCGCGATGCACCGCCGGAATTCTTGCCTGTGCCGCCTCCGCCTGTCTGTTGGTCGGGTCTTGGGCGTGGTTCGGTCCCGTCTCCGACCGTTACCTGTCGCGTGCGGGAGAATCGGTTGCGGTGGAGGGCTATGTCACCGAGCGCCTGTCTGCGGGCGGAAACGGAAGCCGCTTTACGGTCCGACTGACCGAATTTGACGGAACACCGGTCCGTGACCGCGTACTTCTGGAGTGCGCCTACCGTTCCGCGCTATCGGAGGGGGACCGCTTCCGCCTGACCGGGCAGGTACGGGAGTTTACGCGCGACGGGTCCTATGAAGAGGAAACTTCCCTGCGCTCGGACGGCTTGGCGGCGGTTGTGACCTGCTCCGACTACGGAGACTGCACGATTACGGGCGAGCGAACCGATACGCCGATGCTTGCTCTGCGGCGGCTGAATCTGCGCTTCTGCGAACGGCTCCGCTCGGCAGTCGGAGGAGAGGAAGGCGCGCTTGCTTCGGCGCTTCTGCTCGGAAACCGCTCGGGGCTGTCGGGAGAGACGGTTCTGAACTTCCGCAGAAGCGGTATTTCGCATTTGCTGGCGCTGAGCGGTCTGCATGTTTCGATCCTGATCGGCATTCTGGAATGGATTCTCGGGCGTTTTCGCGTGCCGAAGCGGATCCGTATTGCAACCGTTCCGTTTCTCGCGCTCTTTTACCTCGTTCTCACGGGTGCCGCCGTTTCCACGGTCCGCGCCGTGCTGATGGTTGTTGTTCTGTCGCTGGCGTTCCTTTCGGCGGAGCGTTACGATTCCTTCACGGCGTTGTCGGTTGCGCTGTTCTGTATTCTTGCCGTCACGCCTTACGCGGTGCTGGACCTTTCGCTGTGGCTCTCCTTCGGCGCGGCGGCTTCCATCATCGTGTTTCTGCCTGCGGTCCGCTTGATTCCGACAGGACGGTTGCTGCGCATTTTACCGCGCCCTGCAGCCAAGGCTTTTCAGGGGCTTGTGACCGCTGTTGCAACGGGGCTGTTTGCAACCTGCGGAACGCTCGGTATTTCGGTTCTGTTCATCGGCTCCGTGTCGGTCTTTTCGGTTCCCGTCACATTGCTGCTGTCGCCGCTTGTGACCGTTGCGCTCTTCCTCGGGTTGTTTGCGCTCCTGTTGCCGATTCCGCCCGTTGCGTTTCTGCTCCGCCTGCCGCTTTCCGGGATGCTTTGGATTGCGGGACGCACTTCGGAGGTGCGGAATGCGTTGATTATTCCCACTTCTGCGACGGAAAAAGTGTTTTTGACCCTTTCCGTGCTTGCGGTGCTTGCCGTGGCGGTCCTGCCGTTGAAACGGAAGCGTTGGGTTGCGGTTCCGTTGGTTCTGTCCGCGCTCTTTCTGTCGGTTTCCGCAAGCGGCATCTTTCTGCCGCGCGACGCCGTTGTGACCTATCTGCATGAGGGTGCAGGCGAAGGACTGGTTGTGACATCAGATTGCCGCGCTGCGGTAATCGACTGCTCCGACGGGTCCTCCGGCTTGGTTTATCCGACGGTTTCCGCGCTTTCGGATGCGGGGATTGCCGAAATTGACGATCTGATTTTTACGCACTACCACTCCAAAGCGACCCTGTATCTGGATCGTCTTTCCTCGCGTGTTTTGGTGCGCCGTTTGCGGTTGCCTGAACCGCAGACGGAAAACGAGGCGGCTTTTGCGGCGCGGATGGAGCAGGAGGCGGCACTGCATGGCATTGCGGTCCTTTACGGAACGGACGGTTTGTCGGTGCCCGATACGCAGATCCTTTGGAATCGGCATTTCAACGGTACGGGATTAGAGGCATCGGTCGGGTTTTCTCTGCAGGTTCGGGACAAGGTGTTTACCGCCCTTTCCGCAGAACGGATCGGCAGTGACGATTGGCTGTCTTTTTATCCGCGCCTGAAGGAAACCGATGTTTTCCTGATTCTTTCTCACGGCAGAACGGCAAAGCGTGCCCAGACCGTTCGTCTGCCCGAGCGTGTGAGCTGTGTACTGTGGGGTGACGAAGCGTCCGAACTTCTTTATCCTGCCGTTACACCGCCCCCGCAGAGCGGAGTCGGAGAGTCGCGAAAGCAATTCAGAATAAAGGCATCACCGCGCAATTCTCGAATGGCGCACTCACTTGCATCTTTTCCGTGATCCTTCACAAAAATCCTT
>CAKSUH010000165.1 GCA_934500855.1 uncultured Eubacteriales bacterium | reverse complement strand
CTCCAACTCTTTGATGAGATTGTGGAGACGGAGCAATTCGTCCTCAATCTTTTCGCGCTCCATGCCCGTCAGCTTGCCGAGCGTCATTTCCACAATCGCCTGCGCCTGCGCGTCGGACAGCGCAAAGCGCTCCATCAATGTGTTTTTGGAGTCGGGAATCGACTTCGACGACTTCATGATCTGCACGATTTCGTCGATGTTGTCCAGCGCAATCTTGTAGCCCTCGAAGATGTGCGCCCGCGCCCGCGCCTTGTCCAGATCGAACTGCGTGCGGCGGGTGATGACCGACTCCTGATGCGCGATGTAATGGTCGAGAATCTGCGGCAGGGTCAGCACCTTCGGCTCGTTGTTGACAATCGCCAGCATATTGATGGCAAAGGTGTCCTGCAACTGCGTGTACTTGTAAAGCTGATTGAGCAGGATCTGCGGGTTCACATCGCGGCGGTACTCCACCACAATGCGCATACCGTCTCTGCCCGATTCGTCACGCAGTTCGGTGATGCCGTCAATCTTCTTCTCGTTCACGCAGTTCGCAATCGACTCGCAGAGCATACTCTTGTTGACCCCGTAAGGGATTTCGGTAAAGACGATATGCCGCTTGTTCTCGTCAATCTGCGAGCGTGACCGCACCATGATGTGTCCCTTACCCGTCAGGTACGCCTGCTTGATACCGTTGATGCCGTAAATAATGGCGGCAGTCGGGAAATCGGGACCTTTGATGTATTCCATCAGCTCGTCCACCGTGCAGTCGGGGTGATCCATGCGGTAGTCCACCGCGTCGATGACCTCGCCGAGATTGTGCGGCGGGATGTTGGTTGCCATACCGACCGCAATCCCCATCGACCCGTTGACCAGCAGGTTCGGGAAGCGGGACGGGAGCACCGACGGCTCCTGCAAACGGTTGTCGAAGTTGGGAACCATCGGAACGACATTCTTATCGAGGTCCCGCATCATTTCGTCGGCAATGCGGTCAAGCCGCGCCTCGGTGTAACGGTATGCGGCAGGCGGGTCACCGTCCACCGAACCGAAGTTTCCGTGCCCCTCCACGAGCGTGTACCGCAGGGAGAAGGGCTGTGCCAGACGGACCATCGTGCCGTAGACCGCCGAGTCGCCGTGCGGATGGTAACGACCCAGCACATTACCGACCGTGGTTGCCGACTTGCGGAAGGGTTTGGAGTGGGTCAGACCGTCCTCATACATTGCGTAGAGGATGCGCCGCTGACCCGGCTTCATGCCGTCGCGGACATCGGGGAGCGCGCGTGAAATGATAACCGACATCGAGTATTCGATGAAGGATTTTTTCACTTCCTTCTCGATTCCGACATCCAGCACCTTCTGGTTTTCAAACAGTGCCAGCTCCTGTTGTTTTTCGGCTTCGTTCTTTTCTTTCATCTTTACCTCCCGGGAAGGATGCGCAAGCCTTTCGGCTTAACGCTCGTTTTTAAGTTTGTCAGGCTTTGATTCTGTCCTTCAAAGCCACATAATCTATGTGAAAACAGCAATACGCTGTTGATAATTTGCTCTTTTTGCTCTGTCCGCACCCCGTAAAGAAACCCGATCAAATCCCTTGGTGAAAAGTTTTGAAAGTCCTTAGAAATGACGGTTGCGGAGCAACCTGTCAGTAGCGAAGCGTTACTTTTCTCAAAAGTTTTCTAAGCAGGGTTCGGGGCAGCGCCCCGAGGTCTTTACTCCATCGAAAAGTCAATCTTTTTCAGCTTTTCGATCAGCAGCTCGTCCTCGGTGGGCTTTTCGGTACCGCTTTCGATTTTTTTGCGGATGGCAAGCATTTGCGCGTCGATTTCGGCGGTCTTTTTCGCGCAGTCGGTCAGTTCCCGCACGATCTCCGCTTCGTTCGGAATCTCCTGCTTATAGCGCAGCTGGTGTTCCAGTTCCGCCCAGTAGTCCATCGCAACCGTCCGAATCTGCACCTCCACCTTTACATCCCGCGGCATTTCCGCGAAAAAGACGGGGATGCTGACAATCAGATGCAGACTTCTGTAGCCGTTTTCCTTCGGCTCCTTGATATAGTCCTTGATGCGGAGCAGGCGCACATCGTCCTGCTTCGTCAACGCCTGCGCAATCGTGTATACATCGTCAAGGTAAGAGCAGATGACCCGTACCCCCGCCACATCGTTGAGATTCTGCTCGATCGCCTCGGGCGAAAACTCCAACCCGAGCCGCTCCAGTTTTCCCACAATGCTTGCGGTCTGCTTCAGCCGCGTGTTGATGGACACGATCGGATTCCGCCGAAACCGCACATTGTATTCGGTGTTCAGGACCTCAAACTTCGTCCGTATCTCCTTCATTGCGCAGGTATAGCGCATTAACAGCTCCTGATAATTGACCACCGTGTTCGCAAGCCGCCTTGTGCGCGACATCATGGCAAGCGCCACGGTCTCCGACAGATCCGTCGGATGCTGATTTTTGAACTGCTCCTGACTCATGTTACCTCCCGAGGATGCAAAAGAATGCACCTTATTGTAACCTATCAATCCAATTCCGTTCGGACTCACGCCCTCATCCGTCGCCTACGGCGCCACCTTCCCCCTTGAAGGGGAAGGCTATTGTGCAAACTTCTTTTGTTATCAATTGAAGCTTTGGCACTTATCACTTTCCGCACAGCTTATATTACTTGCAGAACCTCTGAAAGCCTTCCCCTTTAAGGGGGAAGGTGGCGCCGTAGGCGACGGATGAGGGCGGGAAAACCTTCACCGCAAGCCCTATAGCCCGGCACTTCCCCCTACCTCTTCACGCCGCGCCGTCCCTTTTTCTTGGCGAGCAACCATCGCAGGGGGAAGAACAGCGCCGCGCCGCAGAGGAAGGTCCCCGCCGCCTCGGGCAGGATAGCGTAGAGAAACAGCATGGCAAGTCTCGGGTTCCCGTGCGTGAGGCAGGCGGAAATCACGGTCCGGATCGCGCTGAACGGCAGGGTTGCGCCCAGAAAGAACAGGTACGGCAGAAATCCTTTCGGGTAGACCGCGCGCGCGAAATAGCCGCACACATACCCCATCGTCATGTAGAAAACCGGGTCCGCCGTCACCCCGACCGTGCCGAGCATGGCGGTCATCGTTCCCGCCGCAATGCCGCCGATTGCGCCTTCCTCCCGCCCGTTGCAGTACCCGAGCAGGACGACCGCGCAGAGCATGAGGTCCGGCACCGCTCCGAACAGTTTCCACTGCCCTAAAACCGTGGTTTGCACAATGCACAGAAGGAACAGCGTCACGCCGACAAACAGCGCCCGCCTGACGAGCTTTGCCCGCTCCGAGCTGCCGATTGCGATCCGCATTGCCGCACCTCCCGTTTTTTTTCTTTACCCCTTTTCCTGATACCCTGTGATGATCATCACATACGAAACCGACGAAAAGTCGACCGACGGCTCCACCGTTGCAATCAGGCTTCTGGTTGCCGCGTCCGCCTTCAGTTCGGTAATCTTCCCGACCTTCAGACCCGCCGGATAGACCGACCCCGTTCCGCTTGTTTCCACGCTGTCCCCGACCGCAACATCCGCATTCCGCGCGTCTCCGTCCAGAAAGGTCAGCTTGCAGGTTCCGTTCTCGCGATAGGTATATTCGCCAACAAGAATCCCGGAAGCCCCGCTCCGCGGCGCAAGAACCCCCACGGAACGCGCGTCCTCCAAAAGGGTCGAGACTTTACACCATGTCAGCCCGACCTCGCTCACACAGCCGACAATGCCGTCCTTCGTGACGACCGCCATGTTTTTTCGGATTCCGTGAATGCTGCCGCGGTTCAGGGTCAGGAGCGTGAGGTGGTTCTCCCCCTCCCGCCCGATGACGGTTCCCTCCTCCATGGTGAAGGTCGGGTATTCCGACTTCATGCCGAGAAACGCTCTCAGCCTTTCGTTTTCGGCTTCCAGCTGTTCCGCGCGCTCGATTTGCTCTTTCAGCGCTTTATTCTCTTCTTCCAGCGCAGAATTCTTTTTCTCCAGTGCCTCCACCGACCGAAACTGCTTTCCGAACCCCTCGACCGCTCCGCAGAAGAGGTTTCCGACCAGTCGGAACGGGGTTGCGACGGTTCCCATCACATTCCGCACCAATGCGCGGTATCCCATGAGCGAAAAGACCGACATCAAAACCGCAATCGCCGCCGCAATCGACAGGCAGACAATGAAAAATTTGTTTTTGAATAGTTTCATGACCTAAGACCTTGGGAC
>CAKSUH010000164.1 GCA_934500855.1 uncultured Eubacteriales bacterium | reverse complement strand
AGCTATGCGGGAGAGGTAGGAAGGCCTTTGAGGGAGAGAAAGACCTTGGAGGGAGAGAGAACCCTCTTTCGGAGAGGGTTCTCTCTCCCTCCAAACCTCCCTCCCTCTCCCAGAACTTCCCCCAAGACCCCGCCATTTACGAAGCGAAAATTTGATTCGCTTTCGGAGTGTGGCGGGGTCTTGGGGGAAGTTTTTGTCATTTGGGGAGGTGTGGAATCGTTTGAAACTGCGGCTATCGCGCTCGTTTGGTGGGTGGAATGGTGCGGTGTGACGCGCGGGGTGTTTTTCTGTGGATTTCGACCTTGAAGTGAGCGTAAGGCGAAAATGTAACCCGGCGCAAAAATGCGGTGTTGTAGGGAACGACCCATGTGTCGTTCCCTTTCGGATGAAGGTTACTTGTGACTACTATTAGGATTTTTACATGGTGCCGAGATCCCGCCTGCGGGCGCCCCTGCGGGGTTCGACTCCGCGGCATTGTATGTTCTCTGTGTTCGCCGTTTCATAGCGATGCCGCTCCGCTCAGGATGACATAGAGAGTAGCCGAATGGTAGGATATAATCTGAAAGTTGCTAAAGAAAGTTGTTAGGTTACTATGTTGACTAAGATTATACAACCCACATAACAAACAGCCCTCTTTGTCATCCTGAGCGGAGCGGCACAACCACAAAAGGAACAGATAATAAAGCCAAAAATCGCCGCGGAGTCGAACCCCGAAGGGGCGCCCGCAGGCGGGATCTCGGCAGTGCGTAACGGCGAGCACAGACAGCCAAAAAGTCTCTACCAAAGACTAAAATTCTATCCCTTACGCAACAACCAACTCTCTGTGTCATCTCTGAGCAAACGCCTGCGGCGTTCAGTCGAACCCCGGAGGAACCGCCCGCAGGCGGGATCTCGGCACCTTGTAAAGAAGCCGAACGCCAACCTCCCACCAAAACCGTGCGAAGCCGCACTCTGCAAAAACTCCCTACCTCCCCAAACGAACAAAAACTTCCCCCAAGCGCACCCGCCTAAAACAAAGCGAATCAAGTTTTCGCTCTGCCCGGGCGGGTGCACTTGGGGGAAGTTCTCGGAGGAAGAGGGAGGTTTGGAGGGAGAGGGACCCGTCTTTCAAGAGGGGTCCCTCTCCCTCCAAGGTCTTCCCCCCCTCCAAGGTATTCCCTTAAACTTCCGGTAACTTCTTCAAACTCTCCGCAATGTCTGCGTCGGAGGGAATGAAGTCGGTCATTTTGCCGTCGTGGAATTTTTCGTAGGCAACCATGTCAAAGTAGCCGGTTCCGGTCAAACCGAAGAGAATCACCTTTTCCTCGCCCGTCTCACGGCAACGGATCGCTTCGTCCATCGCAACACGGATCGCGTGGGAACTTTCGGGCGCGGGAAGAATTCCCTCTACGCGCGCGAACTCTTCGGCAGCCTCAAAGACTGCCGTCTGCGGCACCGAGACCGCTTCCATCAAACCGTCTGCGTAAAGCTGCGAGAGAATCGGGCTCATCCCGTGATAGCGCAGACCGCCCGCGTGGTTCGGCGCGGGGATGAAGCCGCTTCCCAGCGTGTACATCTTAGCAAGCGGACAAACCTTGCCCGTGTCGCAGAAATCATAAGCAAATTTTCCGCGCGTCAGACTGGGGCAGGAGGCAGGCTCCACCGCAATGAAACGGTAATCCCGCTCGCCGCGCAGCTTCTCTCCCATAAAGGGCGCGATCAGACCGCCGAGGTTTGAGCCGCCGCCCGCACAGCCGATGATAATGTCGGGCTTGACCCCGTAAAGGTCGAGCGCCGCCTTTGCTTCCAGACCGATGACCGACTGGTGCAGCATCACCTGATTCAGCACACTGCCGAGCACATAGCGGTAGCCCTCGGTCGTCTCCGCCTTTTCCACCGCTTCGGAGATTGCACAGCCGAGACTGCCCGTTGTTCCCGGGAATTCCGCAAGAATCCGCCTGCCGACTTCGGTTTCGGTCGACGGGGACGGCGTAACCGATGCGCCGTAGACCCGCATGACCTCGCGGCGGAAGGGCTTCTGCTCGTAGGAGACTTTGACCAGGTAGACCTTGCAGTCCAGTCCGAGATACGCGCACGCCATCGAGAGCGCCGTGCCCCACTGACCCGCGCCCGTTTCGGTTGTCACGCCGCGCAAGCCCTGCTTCTTGGCGTAGTATGCCTGCGCGATTGCCGAGTTGAGTTTGTGACTGCCGCTGGTATTGTTGCCCTCAAACTTGTAGTAAATGTGCGCGGGCGTGCCGAGCTTTTTCTCCAGACAGTAGGCGCGGATCAGCGGCGCGGGACGGTACATTTTGTAGAAATCCCGAATTTCGGTCGGGATGGGGAAGAGAGAGGTCGTGTCGTCCAACTCCTGACGGATCAGCTCATCGCAGAAAATGGGGGAAAGCTCCTCTGCGGTCAGCGGACGGTGCGTGGCGGGGTTCAACAGCGGCGCGGGTTTGTTCTTCATATCCGCGCGGAGGTTGTACCATGCCGTGGGCAGTTCTTTTTCGGTCAGATAGATTTTGTACGGAATTTCCTGTTTCATAAACGGTTCCTCCTGTGCCTGACGGCAGTATATTTTTCGCACGGTATGATATTCTGTGCGGAGAAAATAAAAAGCCGCCCCGAATTGCTTCGGGGCGGGAATCATCGAATTCTCCCGCGGTACCACCCAAATTGAAGCTCCGCACTTCTGCGGTTCTTCGCTCGTTCACATACCTGCGATATGCGGCGCTCGGATAACGGGTGCGCGCCCCGTCGGAGCCTACAGGCAGAGCATGACGGCTTTCCCTCCGTCAGCCTTCTGCGTTCGGTCCGCCCTCGGAAGTCCATTCGCGGGGAAAGCCCTGCCGCGATCTCACCGCCCGCGGCTCTCTTGAAAGACTTTTTGCTCCGTTACTTCTCTTCCTCAACGGTTTTATACCCATATTATACACGATGCCGTGCGATTTGTCAACCCCGAAACGCAATTATTTTCAAAAAATCTCTTGACGAAAGACCGATTATCTGTTATCATAGTTATCATAAAGGAAACCGAAAGCGGAAAAGTCCCGGCGGGACAGTCCGCGAGCGCTCAACAAAGGCGCCGTTCTCTGTGGCGGGGCGCCTGTAGCATGCCATGCTCCGGGAGGGGCGTTGCTTCAATTCCTGCTCTCCGAGCGGATCGGATGAGCTGCCGAAAGGAGTCAGATTCTATTATGAGGATAACCGCAAAACGCTTTTTTAAGACCCTGCTCCCGCTGTTTTTAACGGCGGCGATGCTTGCGGGAATGCTGGTCGGCTGTTCCGGGAAGAACTACGGAAGCGGTGCGGCGGACAATGCCGACAATATCCGCTTTTCGCCCTCCTATGCGGCGGGCGCAGAACTTCACAGCAAGGCGAACGATGAGGAGGACGGGAACAAAGCGCCGTCCGAAACATTTGCCGAAAATCCTTTTATCGATACCGCCCGGCAGAATGTCTCCACCTTTTCCGCCGATGTGGATACCGCTTCCTACGCGCTGTTCCGTAAGACTGTGTCGGGATGGGTACGCCAGAAGGCAAACAAGCAGACCATCCTTTCGGCGCTGAACAAAAATGCGACGACCTTCCGCACCGAGGAATTCCTCAACTACTTCCGTTATGAAGCGAACGCGCCGAAGGAAGGCGAGCTGTTCGGGACAACGGTCGGAATTCTGCCGTGTCCGTGGAACGAAAAAAGCCGACTGCTCCGCCTGACGCTTCAGGCACCCGCAACCGTGCCGACGAACGGAAACAATCTGGTATTCCTGATCGATGTATCGGGGTCAATGACAAGCGAGGATAAGTTGCCGCTTCTGAAGAGGGCGTTTACCTATCTTGCAAATCAACTGACCGAACGCGATACGGTGTCGATCGTAACCTATTCGGGCGAGGAGAAGGTGGTTCTGCAGGGCTGCGCGGGGAACGAAACGCAGAAGATTCTGGACGCGGTGAACGGTCTTACGGCACATGGCGTGACGAACGGGGAAGCGGGTCTGAAAATGGCGTACAAACTGGCGGCGGACTACCGCATTGAAGGCGGCAACAACCGCATCATCATGGCGTCGGACGGCGACCTGAATGTCGGCATCAGCTCTTCGGATGAGCTGAAAACCTTTGTTGAGGACAATCGGGAGGAGGGAACCTTTCTGTCGATTCTCGGCTTCGGGAGCGGAAACTACCGAGACAGCACGATGGAGACGCTTG
>CAKSUH010000163.1 GCA_934500855.1 uncultured Eubacteriales bacterium | reverse complement strand
CATTGGTTCCCTGCGGAACTTTGAGGCTGAAGTGCTCCAGCACATTCACCTCGCCGTCCGGGTAGCGGAAGGTTACATCGTCAAATTCAATGTCCCCGTGAAGCGGCTCCCAGTTCTCTTTTTTCGGGTGAAAGGTGTCGCCGTATTTTGCCACCACCTCGGGGCGGTCGGCAACATCGGATTCGGTCGCAATCAGGTTGGTCACACGCTCAATGTTTACCTGCGTCGTCACAAGGTCGGAGAGCGCGTCAATCAGCCAGCGTACCGGCTCCATGATGCCGAGCGCGTAGGAAACGAACGCCGACAGCGTGCCGATTTCCATCACACCCTTTGCGGTAATCAGTCCGCCGCGCCACAGCACGAGCGCCAGCGCAAGAGAGGACGCAAAGGTGATTGCCGACCCGAACATCGCGCGCCAGCGCGCCGCTACCGTGGCGGTCCTGCGCATCTGCGAGGTCCGCGCGGTGAATTCCTTTTCCATCTGTCCCTCGGCATTCATCGCTTTTACGGTTTCGGCACCCGTAATCGCTTCGTTGAAGTCGCCCGTAATCTGCGAGTTGATTTCCCGCACGCGGCGGTTCAGCGGCAGGACCTTTTTCTGAAACAGTACAATGGTCAGCGCAAACAGCGGAATCACCGCAAGTACCGGGAGCGCCAAGCGCCAATTGACCGACAGCATAACCGCCGCCGCACCGATGATGTAGGTCAGATTGTAGACTCCGTCAATGCAGGACCAGGAAATCAGCGTCCCGATGCGGGAGGTGTCGCTCATCACGCGGGCGTGAATGTAGCCCACGCTGTTTTGGTTGAAATAGGAGAAGGACAGCGTTTGCAGGTGGTGGAAGCAGGTCTCGCGGATGTCATGTGCCGCGCGGATTTCCAGTTTTGCGGAACCGTCATGCGCAAGGTAGACCGAGACGGACGACAGCACCATCACGCCGAGATAGAGCAGAATGAATACGGGAAGGGTATCGAGCGTGCCCTCGGCGATGTAGTGGTTGATCGCGTAGCGCTGAAAGAGCGGGTAAATGATTCCCGCCGAACTGCTGATCAGCCCGAACACGATCAGGTTCAGAAACAGCCGTTTGTAGGGCTTGAGGAACGGGAGCAGACGCGGGATGCCGAACCACTTCAGATGCGTTTGCTTTTCGGTTGTTTTTTCGCTCATTGCTGCGCTCCTCCGTTCTGAATTTCGTAAATGCGGCGGTAGATGCCGTTTTTCGCAAGCAGTTCCTCATGCGTTCCGATCTCCGCCACCCGCCCGCGGTCAAGGACCACAATGCGGTCGGTGTGCATGAGCGTTGCGGTACGGTGCGAGATCAGGAGCGTTGTCGCGCGTCCCTCCCGCTCCGCAAGACGGGCGCGGATGGTTGCGTCGGTCTCGGTGTCAACCGCCGAGAGCGAATCGTCAAAGATCAGAATCGGCGTGTCCTGCACCAGCGTCCGCGCAATGGCGGCTCTCTGCTTCTGTCCGCCCGAAAGCGTTACGCCGCGCTCCCCGACAAAGGTATCATACCCCGAGGGAAAACTCTCAACCGCGCTGTCAAGACAGGCAATGTGCGCCGCCGCGCGCAGTTCCGCGTCGGTTGCGGTCAGCTTCGCAAGCCGCAGGTTTTCGCCGATGGTGCGGGAGAAGAGATACGGCTCCTGCAAGACAAAACCGATGTTGGACCGCAATTCCGCGGCGCGCAGACGGCGGATATCGGTTCCGCCGACGGTGATGGTCCCGCTCCCTTCGGGCAGGGGGTAAAGGCGGTCAAGCAGGCGGACAAGCGTTGATTTGCCCGAGCCGGTGCCGCCGAGAATGCCGACGGTTTTGCCTGCGGGAACGGTGAAGCTGATATCCTCCAGCACGGGCGTTTTGCCGTCAAAGGAGAAGCTGACACGGTCGAAAACGATGTCGCCGCGATAGTCGGTTGTCACACGCTTTGCCCCCGGTTCGTCCCGCTCGGGCGCGGCATTCAGAATGTCCTCGATGCGGCGGAGCGACACGCCCGCTTTGCTCATTTCGGAGATGACCCGCCCCAGTTGACGGATGGGCCATGTCAGGTAGCCGTTATAGGAAAGAAACGCGATGTACGCGCCCGCGCTCAGCTCGCCCCGGATGGCAAAGACCGCGCCGAATACGACAAGCAGCATGATCTGGGTGTTGGCAATCAGGTCCGCGACGCTCCAGTAGCGGCAGAACATTTTGTTCACGCGGTCCCACAGCCCCATGTAATAGCGGTTCTGGGCGTCGAATTTTTCCTTTTCGCAGACCTCGCGCCCGAACGCGCGTACCACCCGCACGCCCGTGAGATTTTCCTGCACGATGGCGGAAAGCTTGCCTTCGTTTTCGTCGCAGATCCGAAACTCGGGACTGACTTTTCTATGAAAAACAAGCGAGGTGGTCAGCAGGACCGGAACGCCCGCAAGCGCAATAAGGGTCAGTCCGGTATGAAGCGAGAACATGAAGAACAGCGACAGCACAAGCATCACGACAATGCGGAACACCGCGACAAGCTGCTCGGAAAGAAAGTCTTTGACCATGTTGATGTCGGAAGTACAGCGCTGAATGATGTCGCCCGTGCGGTTGTTCCCGTACCATGCGTCGGGAAGGGCGAGCAGATGACGGAATACCTTGTCGCGCATGGTTTTGACCAGCGTTTCGGCGGCTTTGGTGTTGAATACGCGCGAGCCGTAGAAGAACGCAAAGCCGAACACGGCGATGCCGACGATGAGGATGCCGATCATCCAGAGGTTATCCCGCAGGACTTCCGCCCCGCCGAGGCGGTTGAGCAGGTCGACAAGGAACGGCGGCAGGTCGAACGGCTCACTGCCGATGACCGAGTCCACCGTTACGCGGACGATCTGCGGCGTGAGCATATTGGTCAGTGCCAGACCGACCGTGGAAAGGATTGCGGCGAAAAACCACCGCTTCGAGCCGCTGAGGAAGGAGGATACCAGCCTCAGCCGACTGTTGGTTCGTTTCAAAGAATCACCTCCGGGGATTATGGGACAACGCCGGTTGAGACAGCCGCGGGAACGGACGGATTTCAGACAAAACAACCGGCTTTCGCTGCTTTTGCAAAAGCCGATTATGCCGCCTGTCGTCGGGATTTTTGCCTGCCGGGTCTGTCATCGTCGGCGTTGATGCGTTGCGCGCCGCCCCGTGAAAGGGCAGCTTCGTTTTTTCGGGCAATGCCGCGCAATTCCGACGGTACCGGAATCCGTACCGATCGTGGGTTACGCGGCGTTGCCGTTATTCTCCCTGCCGCTCCGCCGCAACGAGCGTGTTGCGCAGAAGCATCGTGATGGTCATCGGACCGACCCCGCCCGGAACGGGCGTGATGTACGAGCAAAGCGGGGAGACTGCAGGGAAATCCACATCGCCGACCAGTTTTCCGGCGGCGTCGCGGTTCATTCCGACATCAATGACAACCGCGCCGGGCTTTACCATATCAGCCGTTACAAAGCCGGCGCGTCCCACGGCGGATACCAGAATATCCGCTTCGCGCGTTACGGACGCAAGGTCTGCCGTCCGACTGTGGCAGACGGTAACCGTTCCGTTTGCCGCCAACAGGAGCATTGCCATCGGCTTGCCCACAATGTTCGACCGTCCGATTACCACGCAACGCTTACCTGCGGGGTCGATACCCGAACGCCGCAGCAGCTCCATCACGCCCGCGGGCGTGCAGGGAAGGAAGACCGGGTCGCCCAGCAGAATTCTGCCGACATTGAACGGATGGAATGCGTCCACATCCTTGCGCGGGTCGATCCGAAGCGTGACCTCTTCCTCGTCCAGATGTGCGGGGAGCGGAAGCTGGACCAGAATTCCGTGAATCCGCGCATCCGTGTTCAGGCGGTCGATCAGAGCGTCCAGTTCCGCCTGCGTCGTTTCGGCGGGCAGACGGTGTACCTCGCTGTAAAATCCGACCTCCTCGCAGGCGCGGGCTTTATTGCGCACATAGACCTGCGACGCGGGGTCCTCTCCGACGATGATAACCGCCAACCCCGGGGCATAGCCGCGTTTTGCAACGAACGCCGCGCAGGTTTCCTTCAGTTCCGCCCGAACGGCGGCGGAAATCTCTTTTCCGTTAATCAGTTTCATATTACGGCACTGTCTCCTCTCACGATGACCAAAAGCCCTGCTTCAAGCCGACGCTTGGCACGCCGGTAGGCAACTCCCAAAACGATCAGACGGACAATTG
>CAKSUH010000162.1 GCA_934500855.1 uncultured Eubacteriales bacterium | reverse complement strand
GGCAAGAACCGCGCAACCGTCCTCTTTCGTGTGCGTGCATTTGCGGTAACGGCATTGCCCGATGCAGGGCGTGAATTCGCGGAAGGCGGGAAGCAGACCGTCCAGACCGAAGAAGTCGAAACGGTCGAAATCCAGCATGGTGAAGCCGGGGGTGTCGGCAAGAAACCCGTCGCCGACGCGGTAAAGCTCCACCGCACGGGTCGTGTTTTTTCCGCGCATAATCCGCTCGCTGAGGCTTCCCGTTTCCAATCCGAGGGCGGGGAAGAGACGGTTCAGAAGCGTCGATTTTCCGACCCCGGACGCCCCCGAAAACGCCGCAATGCGACTGCCGAGATTGTCGTTTATCCACATACGCACTGCAGAAACGCCCTCTCCGGTCAGACTGTCGACGGCAAAGACCGCAAAACCCGCAAGGCGGTAAATGTCGGCAAGACGGGCGGCGCTCTCGGCACTGCGGTCGGTTTTGGTGATGACCATGACGGGTTCGATCGCATTGTGCTCGGCAATGGCAATCAGCTTGTCAAGCGTGAGAAGGTCGGGCGCGGGATCCGCCGCCGCAACCGTGACGAACAGCACCCCGAGATTTGCCATCGGGGGACGGATGAGCGCCGAGGAGCGCGGGAGAATTTCCTCCACGGTCGCGCCGCCTCCGTCCTCGGTCAGCGTGATGACGCCGTCGGAGCCTGCGTGAAATGCCTCGTCGGTATAGCCGACCCGTACTCGGTCACCGACAAGCAGAGCGCCGCGCCGCCGCAGATTTCCCCGCGCGCGGGTCGGAATTTCCAGCCCGTCCAGCGGTTGCGGCTCCCGCCCCTGCGGAAAAAGCCGCGCCCCGACGGGGTAAAGCAGGACCGAAAACAGTCCGCCGTTGCTTTTTGTTACGATTCCGAAGCCTTGGTAGGTCATGTCGCCCCCGCTTTCTTTCCGTAAGATCAGTTCAGCCTTCATTATACAGGAAATCTGCGGATTTGTCAACGGGTTGCCTGTAAAAAGTCGGTTTTTCGGGCGTGCGAAAAAAGCGGAAAAAGTTTTCGGTTTACTCTTGACAAACGGCGGACGATCTGCTATAATAACGATTGAACAGTTATTCAATCGTTGAAACGGAAAGGAGAGAACGATGAAAGACCTCCCGAAATGCGCGGCACACGAAACGCACCCCGACCGCATGAACGCCGCCGCGGGCGCCATGCCCGATGAGGACAGCCTGTTTGCGCTTGCCGACCTGTATAAAATTTTCGGCGACAGCACGCGCCTGCGCATCCTCTATGTGCTCTACGAAACCGAGCTTTGCGTCTGCGACATTGCCGAGCTTTGCGGCATGACCGTTTCGGCAATTTCGCATCAGCTGCGCATTCTCAAACAGTCGCGGCTGGTCAAGTACCGAAAGTCCGGAAAAAGCGTGTTCTATTCGCTTGACGATGAGCATGTGCATTCCATTCTTGCACAGGGAATGGAGCATCTTTCCGAGAAATGACCGAAAATCAAAACAAAAACCAATAATAATTCCAAATAAAAAGGAGAAAAACGCCATGAAAAAGAATTTTAAGCTCGAAGGTCTTGACTGCGCAAACTGCGCCGCAAAAATCGAAAAGAATGTGAAAAAGATCGACGGGGTGAAGGACGCAACGGTCAGTTTCTTTGCCCAGAAGTTGGTTCTGGAGGCGGACGACGAAAAATTCGATGAAATCGTAAAGGAAGTTGCGGCGCTGGTCCATCGCGTGGACCCCGACTGCACGATGGTACTGTAATATGAAGCTGTTCGGTCTGACGCGGAAGCAGACCAACCGCCTGCTCCGCATTCTCGGCGCGGGAATTCTGCTCCTTGTTGCCGTCCTCCTTTCCAAAACGGGTGTTCTGCCCGAGGAGACCCGGTATATCGCCATACCGGTGTTCCTGATTCCGTATTTTCTGGTCGGATGGGATGTGGTGTGGGCGGCTGTCCTCAATCTCGGGCACGGGCAGTTGCTTGACGAGCATTTTCTGATGATGATTGCCACCGTCGGCGCGTTTGTCATCGGCGAATATCCCGAGGCGGTCTTTGTCATGCTGTTCTACCAGGTGGGTGAGCTGTTCCAGAACATCGCGGTGGGAAGAAGCCGCAAGTCGATTGCCGCGCTGATGGACATCCGTCCCGACACGGCAACGGTCGAGCGCGACGGCACGGAGGTCACGCTCTCGCCGGACGAAGTAAAGGTCGGCGAAGTCATCGTGGTGCGCCCCGGGGAAAAGATTCCGCTTGACGGCAGTGTGCTGGAAGGCAGTTCCGAGCTGAACACGGTGTCGCTCACGGGCGAATCGGCACTCCGCGAGGTCAGGACGGGCGACGCGGTCATCAGCGGCTGCGTCAATGTCAGCGGTCTGCTGCGCATTACGGTGGAGAAGCCGTTCGGGGAATCGACGGTTTCCAAGATTCTGGAACTGGTCGAAAATTCCGAGATGGTGAAGTCCAAAACCGAGAACGCCATCACGAAATTCGCACGCATTTACACGCCCGCCGTGGTTGCGGGGGCGGTTCTGCTCGCGGTGATTCCCTCGCTTATCACGGGGGACTGGCACCGTTGGGTCTATGCGGCGCTCATCTTTCTGGTGGTGTCCTGTCCCTGCGCGCTGGTGATTTCGGTCCCGCTCTCCTATTTCGGCGGGCTGGGCGCGGCGTCCAAACACGGGGTCCTCATCAAGGGCGCGAACCATCTGGAGGCGCTTGCGGCGCTGAAAGTTGCGGTCTTTGACAAGACCGGCACGCTGACAAAGGGGTGCTTTGCGGTCACCGAGGTACACGCCGAGGGAATGGAGAACGACCGCCTGCTGTCTTTGGCGGCGTCGGCGGAGCAATATTCGAACCACCCGATTGCGCAGTCGCTTCGCGAGGCGGCGGGCAAAGACCTGCCTGCGGCAACCGATGTGGAAGAGTTGGCGGGCTACGGCGTCCGCGCAACGGTGGAAGGACACACGGTGCTGGTCGGCAACCGCCGTCTGATGGAAAAAGAGGGTGTGGACTACACGCTTCCCGCCGGGCTCGGAACGGTGATTCTGGTTGCCTGCGACGGACAGTTTGCAGGGTCGGTTCTGATTGCGGATGTCATCAAGCCCGAGAGCGCGGAGGCGCTTGCGGACCTGCGCACGAGCGGTGTGGACCGCTTGGTGATGCTTTCGGGCGACCGCCGCGAGGTTGCCGAGGATGTGGCGAAGAAGCTGGGACTTGACGAGTGCCATGCGGAGCTGCTCCCGGGCGACAAGGCGGATCTGGTTGGCAAAATGCTTGCGGAAAAGACCGCGGGAACGCTTGCGTTTGTCGGGGACGGCGTGAACGACGCGCCCGTTCTGGCGCGCGCGGATGTCGGCATTGCGATGGGCGCGCTCGGCTCCGACGCGGCGATCGAGGCGGCGGATGTGGTTCTGATGGACGATGACCCGCGCGGGATTGCAACGGCTGTGCGGATTGCCCGCAAGACGCGCGTCATCGTTTGGGAAAACATTTCCTTTGCGCTCTTTATCAAACTGGGCTTCATGGCTTTGAGCGTGTTCGGTCTGGTCGGAATGTGGGCGGCAACCTTTGCGGATGTCGGCGTTGCCGTCCTTGCAATCCTGAACGCGATGAGAGCGGGAAAATAAAGGAAGAAGTCAGGGGAGGGAGGAATTCTTATCTTTCTCTTGACAGGGCGGGGATGTTGAACCGATTGATAGCCGTCAAAAGGACGGAAAGGACCTTGTGCGGGAGGTGTTCCGAAGAGAAAATGGAAAATTTGGGTTGGCTCATTCCGATTTTCATCGTCATCTATGTTATCATGCGGCAACAAAGACTGAAAATCGCGGCAGTCAGGCATCATTTGAACCGAAAAAAGCAAAACAAGGAGAAGCGCGTCATGGAAGAATTGGCAAAACAGTTTATCGGAAAAGAGTGTCTTGTTTACACCGTCATGGGGACGGACGCCATCGTGAAAGGCACGGTGAAAGAAGTCACCGACGGCGGCATTGTCCTTGAAAACAAGGACGGCATCGAAGCGGTCAACCTCGAATATGTCACCCGCATCCGCGAATGGCCCCGCAACGCCAAAGGCAAAAAGAAACAGCTCTTCGTGTAACTCCGCCCCTTCGCAAGCCCCGATTTGCGGTGCCCTTCCCAAATCCTTTTATCCTTTGTCCGTAAATCGGGCGCGAAGCCGCACCCCCGAAACGCATACCTCCCAATCCAACAAAAACTTCCCCCATGACCCCGCCACTCTCTGAAAGCGAATCAAATTTTCGCTTTGTAAGTGGCGGGGCCGTGGGG
>CAKSUH010000161.1 GCA_934500855.1 uncultured Eubacteriales bacterium | reverse complement strand
CTGGCGGTTGACGAGCTGATTTCGGTGTCGGTTTACCGCATCGAAGGCACGGAGGGGACCAAGGTCCTTTCGCAGACCGCCGGGATCGGGGCGGGCGGACTGTGGGGAATTCCCGACGACCGACTGGAGCAACTGTACCGTCTTGCACTGGAGCAGGACGGGTCCTATCTGACCAAGGTTACCTTCGGCGGCTATGAGGTCACGCAGAACTTCTGGCAGGAACTGACAGGTACCTGCCGCGAAGAGGGCATCACTTCGGAGATGATGAACCTGCTTTCGGTGCGGCTTTGCGATGTCGGCAATGCACGGTATCTGATTCTGCTCAGCACCTCGTTGGTCCCGCTTGAGGCAACCGTGCGGACCATTCAGCATCAGCTGTTCTGGCTGAGCCTGATTGTGTTCCTGTCGGCGCTCTTCCTCACACTGGTGATTTCGCATCACATCACACAGCCCATTATCCGCATGAACACCGCGGCAAAACAGCTTGCCGCAGGAAACTATAACGCGCAGTTTGAGGACCGCAAGGGATATCGCGAAGCGCAGGAGTTGGCGGGATCTCTCAGCTTTGCCGCACAGGAACTGGCGCGCACCGACCGGTTGCAGAAGGAGCTGATTGCCAACATTTCGCACGATCTGCGCACTCCGCTGACCTTGATCCGCGGCTACGGTGAGACTATGCGTGACATTCCCGGGGAAAACACGCCCGAAAATATTCAGATCATCATCGACGAAACCGAACACCTTTCCGAACTGGTCAGCGACCTCTTGGACCTTTCCCGTATCCAGTCGGGCGTGCGGTGTCCGATGATGGAATTCTTCAACCTGACAGCCGTCATCCGCGAGGTGATGACCCGCTACGAAGCCTTCACCAAAGCGCAGGGCTATGCCATCCGTCTGGAAGCGGATTGCGATGTACCCGTCTTTGCCGACCGCGGTATGATTCTGCAGGTGGTCTATAACCTCATCAACAACGCCATCAACTACACGGGCGAGGACCTGTCGGTCACCGTGCGGCAGAGTGTGCATGACGGCAGGGTGCGGATTGAAGTGCGCGACACGGGAGCGGGGATTCCCGCAGACGAGATTCCGCTGATTTGGGATCGCTATTATAAGGTGGACAAGGTGCATCGGATTGCGCGCATCGGAACGGGTCTCGGACTGTCAATCGCAAAAGAAATTCTGGAGGTCCACAATGCCGTTTACGGCGTGGACAGCGAGGTCGGGCACGGCTCGTCTTTCTGGATTGAACTGCCGATTTCGGCGCCGCCCGAAGGAACCGAGCGCCCGACAAACGAAACAGGAGGAACGGTATGACAACATCGGTTACGGCACTGCTCCGTTGCCCGGTCTGCGGCGCGGCGGGCGAGAAAACGGCGGACGGAAAGAGCTTTTTCTGCCATGGAGAGCGGCGACACTGCTACGATTTCTCCAAAAGCGGCTACCTCAATTTCAGCCGCGACGGCAAAACAGGGGACGCAAAGGCGTCGGTGCGCGCCAGAAGCGCCTTTCTCGAGGCGGGTTACTATGCGCCGCTTTCCGACCGTATCAACGAAATTCTTGACGAAATCGGCGCAAAAATCGTGCTGGATGCAGGCTGCGGCGAAGGCTATTACACCAACCGTATGGCGATGGGACGGACAGTCCTCGGCGCAGACCTGTCGCGGGACGGAATCGACCACGCCGCCAAAACGGCAAACCGAACGGGGAGCGGCGCAGGCTTTGCGGTGTGCAGCCTGTTTGAACTCCCCGTGGCGGACAAAGCGGCGGATGCCGTGACCTCCCTGTTTGCGCCCTGCGCCGAGACGGAGTTTTTGCGCGTTCTGCGGAGCGGAGGATACTTGCTTCTGGTCGGCGCGGGCAGGGAGCACCTGATGGGACTGAAACGGGTACTCTACGATACCCCGACGGTCAACGAGGGACGCGCAGACCTGCCGCAGAGTATGACGCCTGTCCGCCGCGAGCGGCTGACGGGGGAGATGACGGTCGAGGGCGCGGAAATGATTGAAGCGTTATTCTCCATGACCCCCTACTACTGGAGAACCCGCGAACAGGATCGCGCAAGACTGAAGGGACTTACCTCCCTGCAAACGGCATATGACTTTGATATTTTTCTTTACAGAAAGGGCGGAGACGCATGAAGATTTCGGTCTGTATCCCGATGTACAATGAAAGCGGCATCATCGCCGCAACCGCCAAAACGCTGACCGAGGCGTTGGATCGGCGCTTTGGGGAGGATTATGAACTGCTTTACAGCGACGACGGAAGCACCGACGGCTCGGCGGATCTCGTGCGACAGCTGAACCTGCCGCGCGTCAGAGTGGTCGGCTATGAGAAAAACAGAGGGAAGGGCTGTGCGGTCCGAACCGCCATGCTGGCGGCAGAGGGGGACTATGTCATGTTCACCGACGCAGACCTCGCCTACGGAACCGATGTCATCGGACGGGTTGCGGACGCGTTCGAAGCAAGTCCCGATTGCGATGTTGTCATCGGATCGCGGAATATCGGGAAGGACGGCTACGAAGGGTATACCTTCATGCGGAAAATCGCGTCCAAAGCCTATATCCGGGTTCTCTGCCTGATGGGCGGCTTTCGGCTGTCGGATTCGCAGTGCGGGTGCAAAGCGTTTACCCAAAGGGCGGCAAAGGAAATCTTCAGCCGATGCGAGACAGACGGCTTCGCATTTGACTTTGAGGCGCTGATGTGGGCGGACCGATTGGGCTATCGGGTTAAGGAACTGCCCGTGCGGGTCATCAACCATCGGGAATCGAAAATCCGCCTCATGCGGGACGCCGTAAAAATGCTTGGAGATCTGAGGCGAATTAAAAAGCGCGTCAGACGCGCCGCAAAAGCCGAAAAGAAGAAAAAACAGACTGAAAAGGGAAAATAAGGATTTCTTCGGCCCCGAACGGCGAAAAAAATCCGAAAAAGCGGAAAAAACTTTCGCAAAACCCCTTGCAATCCGAGAGGAAATGTGATATAATATATCCGTTGCGAAAAAGAAGGCAGACCTCAGCCGAAGCCGAAAGGCAAAGCGCAACGGGAGCGGAGGCATAGCTCAGTTGGTTAGAGCGCATGCTTGACATGCATGAGGTCGTTGGTTCGAATCCATCTGTCTCCACCATATGAAGAACATAATATAGATATTCTTCGCAAAAACCGGGTTTTTACCCGGTTTTTTGCCCCTTTTTGGCACTTTGGGCCGGTGACAAAAAAATCACGAAACGCAGATATTTTCAGGATTTTGGTGGGGCGCGAACTCATGTCGGCGAAGTTTTGACCCGACAGACCAAGAAAAATTGAATCACAAACAGGCGAATGAGAAATTTTTTCGCGTCCAAGCGGCGCGGCGGATGAAAGGCTCTCATTCGCCTTTTTTGTTTCTCAAAATAAAAAAAGAAAGGGGAAATTTGAAAAAGATGGACGAAACAGAAGTGTACCGCTACTCACTGTCCTTAGCGGCGGGGAGTCGGGAAAAGGATTTATGGGTGAATAGCTACCGTGCGAATCTTGCGTGCGCGGAATTCATCCGAAAGACGATAGCAGAAAATTTTGACGGAATGCATTTGTCGGATAGTTGCCTCCAGACAATTCTGGACGCATACGGCTTCGACCGCGTGATGTGGGTGTTGGCGAATACAGTCGGGGAGGGAAATGCGGATGGGCGGTATTCGAGAGCCAACAAGGAGTGGGCAAAGACCTTCCGCATTCCACCCGACTCCCACAATCCCGAATTCTGTGTTACTTCCCACCCCGCAATCGTAAACGGGTTGGTTGATGAGGTCCGCAAGGCGTGGGACGACCTTCACCTTTGGAAACCGGAGCAGATGGAAAGTCATCTCGGTCAGAATCTGGTCGGTCGTGTGCTTGTTGTCGACCCAAGCGTGCTGAAGGATCCGTATAAAACTTCGGACAACCAGTTGTTCCTTGCGCAGAGCGGGAACGGTTGCTATCCAAGGGCATTGGGGACAAAGGTTTTCGGCACATTTCTGAATGACGGCGAGCGGTCATTTTTATACCGCACGGATTTTGCGGGGATTCTCAAAGATGAATACATTCCGGATTGGGCAAAGCAGGCGATTCGGGATGCGCAGGAGGAACAGGAGACGGAGCAGGAAGAATCGCAGGAGCAGGATTTCGGGATGCAGATGCAGTAGTGAAAAAAATAATCATAAAACAAAGGAGGAAATACAATGGAATTTCGAGGCGAAAAGCACAGGCAGATTTTTCAGAATTACATCAGGCGGCAGAAGCACCGACCGTCCGCACACCATCTTGCGGCGGTGTA
>CAKSUH010000160.1 GCA_934500855.1 uncultured Eubacteriales bacterium | reverse complement strand
ATCTCAAACTCCGTGCGGGAGTTAATCGGCAAAAATCCGAGTTCCCCAAGAAACGCGACGGTCTTATCCCGCATACAGCGGAACAGATTGACAAGATTCCCGTCGAAGTCATTATAAACCTCAAACGGGCAAGACTTCCGGCTCAGCAGTACCGAACCGGACCCGCCGAAGACATCGACGAATCGCTCCGTCCGCTCCGGCAGAATGGCATTGATATAGGGCAGCAGGGCGGTCTTATTTCCCACCCACGATACAGGACTCCTGATAATTTCACCTCCTAAGGTCGTGAGGCTCTGCCTCACACTCCGCTTGAAACCTTCTTATAAGAAGGTTTCAAGACTTCCAAGAATTTTAAACGCATTTTCTGTGCAGACATAGTGCCTCTGTCGTTGCAGATACGAAGCAATGAATTATGCGTCATGTCCAACGATACGGGTCAGTTCGTTCCATGGGATACCCGCGCGGAGCAACAGGGTACGCAAATGGGCAGACGGCTCGTTTACCCGCTCGAAAGCGCCGGACACGGTATAGTTCCCGTTTTCGTATTGGTTTTCGTCGATTCGGTAGCGGTACAGGCAACGGTACTCCGCAGGGGCTTCGTCATGGGCGATGCACTCCGAAATATCCATGACGCGCCGGACATTATCCTCGCACTTATGCGTGAACACCACGATGGGGAACGCCTGTCTCGTCTGCCGCAGGGAGACTTCCATGCCGAGTTCAAACCGCCGCTGACAGAGCAGAGACATCCGGCTATGCGCGCCCTCTGCCGGTCCTGAATGGACGGTTGTCACCACGGTATGCCCCGTGAGAGATGCCTCCACCGCCGCGCTCGCTTCTTCGTCCCGGATTTCGCCGATGGCAATGACATCCGGATCGAACCGCAACGCCGCACAGACCAGATTTTCCTGCGACACGCTATAAGAGCCGTTTTCGGCTTGGCGGGAGAGGGTCAGGACGACGTTGTTCAGCACCCGACCGGAACGGTCGCGTTTCACAAGCGCAAATTCTCTTGCGCCCGACTCAATACCGAAAATCCGTTTGTCGTTCGGGATGCTCTCCAAAAGTGCATTCAACAGCGTTGTTTTTCCTGACGAGGTTCGTCCCGCGACTACGAGAGACACGCCGTAACGGACGCAGGATTCGAGAAAGTTCAGCATTTCCTCATTCACCATGCCGCTTGTCAACAGCTTCTTGCGGTCTACCTCCTGCGGGTGCAAAAACCGGATGGATGCCGCAATACCGACTTCCTCCGCGACAATCGGCGCTTTGATTGCCGTAATGCGGGCATTCCCCGGCAGGTGTCCCTGTGCGATTGGCTTGGCGTTGTCAATGACCATTCCGCTATGACGCAGTAGCCTTTTCACGATGTCCACCGCGTGTTCGGGGCTGAAAAAATGCTCGGTCAGTTTCCGGCTTCTCCCCTCGCGGTCGGTCAGAACAATATCGTCCCATGAATTGATGTTCAGTTCCTCCAAGCCCTTGCCCGAAAGATACGGAGTCAGGATCGAATACCGCGCCATTTCATCGTAGAGGCGGTCGATGAGCTGACGGGTGGTCAATCCCCACACGCCATACCCGCCGTCCAATACGCATTTCTCAATGTAATCCCGCAAGCGCCCGTTTTTGTCTCCGTCCGTCAGCGCATCGGTGTAAGACCTCGTAATCTCGACCTGCACCGCATCCAGCACCGCCTGCAATTCATCCCGCATTGCCGACCACCTGCGCCGCAATCTCGCGCATCCGTCCTGTCCATACTCTGTCCCCTGTGTTCTTGGCGTAAAGGTTGCCGCAAGACAGCGCGGCTTTGATGTCCTTGCTATACGGCAACAGGAACGAGACTTCGCCGAGCTGCTCCCGCGCTTCTTCGACCGGAAGGTTGCCGTTGTCCGTCAGGTTCAGCCCTTGGTTCATGTCCGCCCACGGGAGCGCGCTCCCCCAAACCGCCTTCTGCGTCCGATACCATGAAATGCTCGGCAGTTCGGGTGTACAAAGCCGGACGGTCTGACTTGCCGTTTCCAGAGCGGCAAGGGACAGCAGGCTTTCGTTTGGGTTGCTCATGCAATCCACGATGACGAAATTCGCAAGCGTCAGCAATCGCTGTAACAACTCCGTTGCCCGCTCCTTTCCGTATCGCGGGTAGGTCAGGCGCGTATCTCCGTCCCGATAGCCCATCACCGCAAGCGTCGGGCGGGCTTTCGTCTCGGTACAGTTGGCGAGAATCTGCTCGGTGTCCAACTCATTCGCGGACAGCGGGATTCCGACCGAACCGAGGCTTCCGCTCTTGGCGTTCGGGAACAGGACCGACAGCATCGGGGCTTCGATGTCGCTGTGCAGGACAATGACCGTTGCGGAAGCGTAGGAATCCGCAATCGCCGTTGCGAGCGATGCCGAGAAAGTCGTTTTTCCGCTGTGCGGTGCGCCCCAGACTGCAATCAGCTTTCCGCTTTTCTCACTCATGGCTGCCCCCGTTCCGGAAGTATTCCTCCTGCACCGCAAGGTACTGCGCCGCTGTTTCGGCATCTCCCCGATACTCCAGCGCAAAGTGCATGGACGCGCTCTTTTCGTATGCCGAGAGCAACTCTGCCTGCGCTTGGTTGACAAGGAGCGTCACGGTCACGGGCTGTGTGGAATCGGTGATATTCGCCTTATCCACACCCTGCGAGGTTGTGGATGTAATGACGCGCAGATACTGTAATTCCGGCGGGGTCACGGCAGCTCCCTCCTTCGCACGGTAAACAATGACCGACACGATGTCGCCTGTCTCCAGTTTGCCGGACAGCCCCTGTGCGAACGAGCCGAGCGTTACACTGATGGCTTTCTTTCCAACCGTCAGGCTCTCCAAAATCCCGTTCGCGTCCGCACCGTTCGCCGTCAGCTTGACGGGGATGAGGTACTCCCCTGCATAAAGGTCTGTGGTGGCATACTTCCCGACCGCCGCTGTCTTATCCCGCAGGATGTCCCGCGACAAACCGTAACTGCCGACCTCGACCATCTCCACATCCGCTTCGGTCAGGCAACTCCCACGCGGCACGGTTCGCGTCACGCGCAGGATGTTCGTCTTTCCGGCAGACAACTTCTGCACGGTCGGGGCGATACCGAAACAGATTCCGATTGCCGCTATCATGCAGACAATCCCGATCACCGTCCGATTTCCGATCCACCGGAAGCCGATGCTTTTCCTTTTCTTCATGTGTTCTTCCTTTCCGCCAACAAAAAGCACCGCTTATGATATGGTGCTTTTCGTCGGCATTTTTGATTTGGTTTACCCGATGAGGAACATCGCCATTCCGCCGACCGCAAGAAACGGAATCAGGGCGAACGGCTTTTTCGGGCAGTCTCTCCGTTTATGCAGACGCGTCTGCACAAAGTCCCGCGCGGTGACGGTCACGACTGCCATAAGCAGACCTGCGAGGAATGCGGTCAATCCGCCTGTGAAGCCGAGCAGAACCGCCAGCGCGCCGGACAGCTTGATGTCTGCCCCGCCGAGGGTGCGGTGCGGCGGGATAACGGCAAGTGCCAGTTGCGGCAGCATGACGCAGACTGCGCCCGCGAGCATGGAGGCGATTCCGTACTTCGTAATGGACGGGATTGCCAACGCCAATACGATAACCCAAATGCTATCCGGCATGGTATGATCGGTCAGGTCGGACATAGCACCGTACAGGAGCGTGAACCACAGGAACATCCCCTGCACGGAGGTCACGGTCAGACCGAAACGGAAGTACAGCGCGAGCGCCATTGCACCGGATAAGACTAAGGACAACGGCTGATGGCAGACAAGCCGTTTTCCACTCATGACTTTACAAAGAATCCAACCGATTCCGACCGCCGCGCCGAGCCACAGAAGCACCGCGAGAATTTCCGGCATCGCCCCCGTCCTCATGAAATCGGAATCAGATCTGACCATGTCGGCTTTACCCATCGCGTGCCGTCACTTGTCATGGTATAGAAGTTGCCGCTCTTATAGCGGCAGACGAAGCGCTCGCCCTGGAACGAACCGGAGGTACTCGGCAGGCTGGCAGACGTGCCGTAATAGAAGTGCGTAATTGCCGTTGCGGTAAACGCAATCTGTTCTGCCCAATGGATACCGCCATCGGTCGAGGTCAGGATCACTTTCTTGTCTCCGTCCGAAATGAGCATCGCGTCGATGCGTCCGCTTTCGGCGTTGTTGCTGACGATCTTCTCCACAGTTGCCGTCTCGCCATAGTCCGGCATATCCGCATCCTGCCACCGCTTGCCGTCGTAGGAATACCGCACCTTGTATTTTCCCGTCGCTTCGTCCAGCCGTTTCTCTACCCGCAATTCCTGCGTGTAGCCCATCAT
>CAKSUH010000159.1 GCA_934500855.1 uncultured Eubacteriales bacterium | reverse complement strand
TGCTCCAGAAAACTGGAGTTATGGTAGTATTCCAGAAAACTGACCGAATTGGAGAAGCAGAAGGTGATGTCCGCTTTGAGTTTGTATTCGGGCTTGTCCTCGCGGTCGCGCCCCTTGGCTTCCATATGCCACGCAACGGGCAGGGTCAGACTGTTCTCGCCAACCAGCTCGGAGAGGTAATCGGTAATGCCGTTTGCATAGCAATAGCTGCTTTCCGCAAAGCTGCCGTCCTCCTGCTCGGCGCGCAGAACGAAGGTAATGCCCGCATTGACCACCGACTGCCGCCGCAACAGATCTTCAAAGAAGTCCACGGGAATGTTGATGTCGGTAAAGACCTCAAGGTCGGGCTTCCAGTGAACCACGGTTCCGGTCCGCCCCGCTTCCTTGCGCGTCAGCGGGCGCTCGGTCAGTTCGCCGTCCACCTCGCCGCGGCAGAACCGGATCGAGCGTTCGGTCGTGCCGTCGTAGGAGTGTACTTCCATGTATTCGGAGCTGTACTGCGTTGCGCAGGCACCCAGACCGTTCAGTCCGAGCGAATACTCATAAGCGGAGGCTTCGGAGTTGTTGTCATACTTTCCGCCGGCATACAGTTCGCAGTAAATCAGGTCCCAGTTCCAGCGCCCCTCGGATTCGTTCCAGCCGAGCGGAACGCCGCGTCCGAAGTCCTCAACCGAAAGGCTGTGGTCCGAATAGACCGTTGTGCGGATTTCGGAGCCGTGTCCCTCGCGCGCCTCATCCACGGCGTTGGAGAGGATTTCAAAGAACGAATGCTCGCAACCTTCCAGACCGTCGGAACCGAAAATGACGGCGGGGCGCTTGCGTACACGGTCCGCACCCTTGAGCGCTTTGATGCTTTGGTTGTCGTATTGCTGAGACTTTTTCACTGCCATGAATGGTTTCTGTCCTTTCTTTGATAGGTTATCATCTTATTATAGCAGAAAAAAGGCGGTTTGAAAAGAGGATTTTCGCTTTTTTTGCGAAAAATCAGAAAAATTTACAGGTTTCTATTGCAAGCGGAGCGGAAAAAGAATATAATATAGGTGTATAATCGGATGCAAACAAACGCAAGCCGAAAGAAAGGAACAAAATCTTGGAACTGCCCCGAAGTATCATGGAGTGCCTCCCCGGACCCTTTGCGGTTGTCGGGCTTGGTATCTCCAATCTGCCGCTGATTGATTTTTTGCTCGCGCACGGAGCAACCGTCGTTGCGCGCGACCGCAAGTCGCGAGAGGAATTGGGCGATACCGCCGCGCGGCTTGAGGCGGCTGGCGTCACCCTGCGCCTCGGCGAGCAATATCTGGATGATCTTGACGAGCGCGTGATTTTCCGTTCTCCGGGATTGCGCCCCGACCTCCCCGAATTCCGCGAAGCGGTCCGACGCGGAGCCGTGCTGACCTCGGAAACGGAGCTGTTTCTGGAACTGACGCCCGCGCGGGTGCTCGGAATCACCGGGAGCGACGGAAAGACCACGACCACCACGCTGACCGCGCTGTTTCTGCAGGCGGAACAGGAGTTGCGCGGAGGAACCGCAAAAGTCTTTGTCGGCGGAAACATCGGCAAGCCGCTCCTGCCGCACGCGGAGGAAATGACGGCGGACGATTTTGCGGTGTTGGAACTTTCCAGCTTTCAGCTCATGGATCTGCGCGTCAGCCCGTGGCGGGCGGCGGTGACGAATCTCTCGCCCAACCACCTCAACTGGCATACCGATATGGAGGAGTACATCGAGGCAAAGGCGAACATTTTTCGCGGGAGCGGGAACAGCCTGCTGGTCACCAACGCCGAGAACGGCGACTGCCTGCGACTGGCGGCGGAATGCGAGGTTCCCGTAACCCTGTTCTCTTCGGTCAAGACGGACGAGGAAGAGTTCCCGCTGCTCGCGTCGCAGACGGTGTACGAAAAGGACGGCATGATCTGTCTGTCGGGGGTTCCCATGCTGGCGGTGTCGGATATTCTTCTGCCCGGGCGGCACAATGTCGAGAACTACATGACCGCGATCGGACTGACCGCAGGGCTTGTTTCGGCGGAAGCCGTGCGGCGCGTGGCAACCGCTTTTCGCGGCGTGGCGCACCGACTGGAGCGCGTGGCGGTGAAAAACGGTGTCACTTTTATCAACAGCTCCATTGATTCCAGTCCCACACGCACGATGGCGGCGCTGTCCGCACTGGAGGGCAAACCGATTGTCATCTGCGGGGGCAGGGATAAGCATGTTCCGTTTGAAGGGCTTGCAAAGGCACTGAACGACCGCGCCAAAGCGGTTGTCCTGACGGGAGAAGCGGCGGGGCTGATCGGCGCGGCGCTTGAAACGGTTGGCGCAACGGTTCCCGTTTATACCGAGCCGGAGTTCGACCGCGCAGTGCGCCGTGCGGCGGAGGCGGCGGAGGCGGGGGACACGGTTCTGCTTTCTCCCGCGTGCACCAGTTTCGACGCGTTCCGGAATTTCGAAGAGCGCGGCGAACGGTTTCGCCGGTTGGTAAAGGAATTATAACTATAAGTTCAGAACAGAGCAAAAACAAGGAGTCAAATCAAAATGCAATTTTCGGAAACAGTACGGAAGCTGACGGCGGAAGCGGAGGAAAAACTCGCGCCGCTTTACAGGGAGATTGATGCGGTATCGTTCCGCAACACGGAAAAAATTATGGATGTGTTCCGCCGCCACCGCGTGTCGGATTCCATGTTCGGGACCTCTTCGGGCTACGGAAACAACGACCGCGGGCGCGAGGTGCTGGACGAAATCTGGGCGGATGTAATGGGTGCGGAGGCGGCTTTTGTCCGCGTCGGCATCGTCAGCGGAACCCATGCGCTGAGCATCGGTCTGTACGGGCTGTTGCGTCCGGGCGATATTCTCTATACGATTGCGGGCAAGCCGTATGACACACTGGAAGAGGTCATCGGGCTTTGCGGCAAGCCGGGGAACGGCTCCCTGCGCGACTTCGGCGTGGACTATCTCCAGACCGATCTGAACGCGGACGGTTCGTTCCGCATCGAAGAAATTGCGGAGAATCTGAAGAAGCACCCGAATGTCAAGGTGGTGTTCATTCAACGCTCCAAGGGCTATCTGAACCGCAAGACCCTGAGCGTTGCGGAGATCGGCGAGGCGATCAAAGCCGTGCGCGCGGTGCGCCGGGATGTGTATGTGGTGGTGGACAACTGCTACGGCGAATTCGTTGAGGACAGAGAACCGACCGAGGTCGGCGCGGACATGATCATCGGGTCGCTTATCAAGAACCCGGGCGGCGGAATGGCGGAAACGGGCGGCTACATCGCGGGAACCAAGCGTGCGGTCGAGTTGGCAAGCTACCGCCTGACTTCGGTCGGAATCGGAACCGAACAGGGCGCAACGATGGGGCAGAACAAGTCGCTTTACAAGGGGCTGTTCTATGCGCCGCACACCGTGGCGCAGGCGCTCAAGACCGCGCATCTGGCGGCATACCTGTTTGAAGCGCTCGGATACAAGGTCGAGCCGCGCTGGAACGAATTGAGACATGACATTATCCAGACCGTGGAAACGGGGAGCGCCGAGGGACTGTGTGCCTTCTGCCGCGGCATCCAGCAGGGCTCGCCCGTGGACGCGTTCGTCACCCCCGAACCGTGGCAGATGCCCGGCTACAGTGACCGTGTGGTCATGGCGGCAGGCGGATTTACGCAGGGGTCCTCCATCGAACTGTCTGCGGACGGACCGCTGAGAGAGCCGTATACCGCGTTCTTCCAGGGGGGCTTAACCTATGAGAGCGGGCGGTTCGGCATCATGTGCGCCGCCGAGAGCACCCTGCAGAATCGCGGGGATGCGAAGGGAGACACGAAATGAGGCGGTCCGGGCGACTGCTTTCGGTGCTTCTGGTCCTTGTGCTGATGTCGGGGCTTGTCTCCTGCGTTAAAATCGGCGGCGGAGACGATGTGCCGGAGGGCATGCAGATCGCATCGGTCGCGGGAGCCGACTATCGGCTCTATGTCCCCACCACATGGGTGATACAGAACACCTCGCCGAATGTTTCCTCGGCTTATCGGGACCTGTCGCGGCAGTCGACCGTCAGTGTGGCGAAATATCCGCTGACCGACGCATGGCGCGCGGCTTTGGATGAAACGGAGGCGCCGGCGGACACGGGGGAGACCTCGGGGATTGCGGCGATCTCTCCGCGTCTTGCGTGGTTTTACGAAAACGAGTGCCTGCGACCCGTGCGGGCGACCGCATTGGACGGCAAGGTGACGCTTGACGCCGATGCGAGCGGCGCGGATATGCTGGATAAGACCGACGCGGGCAGATGGTGCTATTCGGCGCTGATCGGCGGGAAAACCTATTACTTCAAACAGTTGGTGACCGAGAAGAATGATGCG
>CAKSUH010000158.1 GCA_934500855.1 uncultured Eubacteriales bacterium | reverse complement strand
GTGCAAAACAGCAGGAATGCAAACAGAGTCTCCTTTGCGGCGCTTTTCATGGTTTTTTCTTTCCGCCTTCCGTTGTTGTTTCCGATAGTTTGCCCGTCCCGCCGCGTTTTATGCGCGGTGCGCAAAAAGCAAAAAAAGGTCCGCGGTTTTTGCCGCAGACCTTTTTGTTTTGCAAATGGGTTCGGGATTCCGCCCGTGTTTCTTACAGCTCCGCAAATATGCGGGTGCCGCGATTTTTCAGCCAGAGGAACAGTCCCGCGCAAGCGCCGAGAAGCAGGACAAGATAAATGCCGAGGCACGCGCCGACGCCCAGAATTCCGCCGAGCGGGAAATAGATTGCAAGCGGCAGAAGTCCGATGATCCAGCCGCCGAACAGCGCGATGAACACGCTCATGCTCTGCTTGATGGGATAGATTTCATTCGACCAGTTCAGCGACGGGCGAAGCAGATTCAGCACCAACCCGAACATGGACTGGAACAGCACCGACACCTGCGGAACAACGAGCATCAGAATCGCCGGGAGCACCGAGGGGCGCAGGACCGCGATCCCCGCGACCGAGCAAAGCAGGACGAGCGGCGCGCTCAGAATCAGCTGAACCGACAGTTTTGCCCGCAGCACCTGCCACGGCGTAACGGGAAGCGACTGCGCAAGCCAGAGGTTCTTTCCTTCCAGCGATACCGACGGCGCGGTGATGTCGATTGTTCCGATGATAAAACCAAGCGCCGCGCAGAAGAACAGCGGCATTCCGTTGATCAGCCCGGACAGTCCCGCTTCGCGCAGCCTTGCAAGCAGGGGGGGCGCCTTGACGAGCAGAAGCACCGCCGCCACGATGAGGAACAGCAGTCCCAGCCCGCAGTTGAGCATATACGCGGGACTTTTCGTAAAGCGCGCGAATTCCTTCCCTAAAAGCGCCGAGAAAGCGCTCCGCACCGTTGCCGCCTTCTCGCGGTAAACCGCCTTCGCCGTGTTGCCCGTGGAGGTTGCAATCCGCAGGAAACTGCGCGCCATCAGCCACCAGAGCAGCGCGGTCAGCGCCGCAACCGCCGCCGTCCAGATTCCCATCGCGAGCGGATCGCCCGTTCCGACTTTCCCGAGCAGATAAAGTGGGTAAGCCGCGCTTCGGAATTTTTCGCCCCACGCCTCGGCGTTGGAAACCAGCGCCATGATTGCGTCCTGCGCCTTGAAGTAAACGAAGTAATAAGCGGCAAGAAAAATCAAAGACGCCAACACGGTGATAAAACTCTTGTTTTTCAGTTTGAGGCTGATTTTCGCCACTACCCAGCCGAGCAGACAGGAGAGCAGCAGGACCACCACTGAGATCAGCAGGATCAGAAGCAGAATGCCCACAACGGTCAGCGCCGTAACCGGTGCGAAGATCAGGTAAATGACCGCCGCCGGAAGCAGGACGATGCCCGAATAGAGCAGACCCATCAGGTACACGCCGAGCAGGCGCGCGAGCATAATGTACCGCACGGGAATCGGCATGGAAAGAAGCAGGTCGTTGTCCTTGGCAAGGTACAGCCCCGAATAGGTGTTGAACACGCTTCCGAAGGTTCCCAGCGCCACGGCAATGAGGGAAAGCAGGGTGAAATAGAGCCAGTCAAGCCCTGCGGCAACAAACGGACGGCATAGGCTGTACGCAAGGAACCCGAACATCCCGCCGCAGATAACCAGCATCAAAAACACATAAAAGACGAAAAAACCGACGGTGGAGCCGACCGAGCGCCGCTTGTTGCTCTTCGGGTTGTAGAAATAAACGCGGAAGATTTCCGCCAACTGCTTTTTCAGGAGTACTTTCAGCATCACTGTCTGTCCTCCAGTTCAAGAAAGACCTCCTCAAGGCTGTCGTCTCCCTTGACTTCCTCCATTGTGCCCGAGCGGATGAGCTTCCCGCTCTTGATGATTGCAACCTTGTCGCAGAGTTTTTCCGCAACCTCCAGAACATGGGTGGAGAAGAAGATCGCACCGCCCGCGTCGCAGAATTCGCGCATCATGCCCTTGAGCAGGTGCGACGCTTTGGGGTCCAATCCCACAAACGGCTCATCCATGATAATCAGCCGCGGCGCGTGAAGCCAGCCCGCGATGATGGCAAGTTTCTGCTTCATGCCGTGCGAATAGGCGGCAATGGGTTGGGCAAGGTCGGCGGTCAGTTCAAACAAATCCCCGTATTTGCGGATGCGTTCCTCGCGGTCTGCGGCGCTCACGCCGAAAATGTCCGCAATAAAGTTCAGGTATTTGATTCCCGTCATGAACTCGTAAAGATCGGGGTTATCGGGGATATAGGCAATCTTCCGCTTGCACGCCACGGGATTTTCCCGCATGGACAGTCCGTCCACGGTGATCTCTCCCGCGTCGGGGTTGAGAATCCCGACCACGGCGCGCAGGGTTGTGGTCTTTCCCGCGCCGTTGTGTCCGATAAAACCGTAAATTTCGCCCGGTGCGATGTGCAGGGAGAGATTGTCAACCGCCCGCTTCTCGCCGTAGGTCTTGGTCAGATTCCGAATGGTAAGCATTTTCGTTTCCTTTCCGCCTTGCGCATTCTGAAATATTTGTTTTGAAACGCTCGGTTTATTATATCACACGGTTTCGCGCTTTGTCAAGATTTTTGCCGAAAAAAGCAGGGGAGGCGGGAATTTTTTCACGGAAGCCCTTGCAATCCGCGCGCAGGTTTGCTATAATAAAGAGGAATATACTCCGAAAAAAGGAACATACTGTCATGAGTGAAAAACTGTCTACCCAACCCTACAAGGGCACAAGAGATTTCTACCCGCAGGAAATGCGGCTGCGGAACCGCTTTTTCGGCGTTGTCCGCCGCGTGCTGGAGACCGCCGCATTTGAGGAATACGACGGACCGATGCTGGAATCGCTCGATCTTTACGCCGCGAAAAGCGGGGAGGAGATTGCAACCAAGCAGACCTACAACTTTGTGGACCGCGGCGACCGCCGTCTGGCGCTCCGCCCCGAAATGACCCCCACCGTGGCGCGGATGGTGGCGGCGAAGATGAACGAATTGGTCTTTCCGCTGAAATGGTTCTCCATTCCGAATATGTACCGCTACGAAGCGCCCCAGCGCGGCAGACTGCGCGAGTTCTGGCAGCTGAATGTGGATATTTTCGGCTGTGACGGCTACGAGGCGGACCTCGACTGCATTTCCTCGGCGATTGAGATTATGCGGGCGTTCGGCGCGGACGAGACGATGTTTACGGTGCACATCAACAACCGTCGGTTCTTCAACGATGTGATTGCGGCAATCACGGGGACCGACGGCGAAGGCGCGAAGCAGGTTTCGAAGGTAATCGACCGCAAGAACAAGGTGCCGCGCGAGGTTTACGAGCGGGATCTTGCGGCGCTCGGTCTGACGGCGGAGCAGATCGCCAACATCGACGCGCTCTACACGATGTCGGTGGAGGAAGCGACGGCGCTCTGCCCCGATTCGGTCGGTTCCGGGGAGCTGTTGCAGCTGTTCGGAATGCTGAAAAAGGCGGGATTGGAGCGCTTCTGCGTGTTTGATTTCGGCATCATCCGCGGCTTGGATTACTACACGGGAACGGTCTTTGAGGTCTTTGACAACGCGCCCGAGAACAACCGCGCGATGTTCGGCGGCGGGCGGTACGACAATCTGGTCGGTCTGTTCGTAAAGAACGCGAAAATTTCCGGCGTGGGCTACGGCATGGGCGATGTGACTTTGGAGAATTTTCTTGTAACGCACAATCTGATGCCCGATCCTTCGGCTGACGTGGTGAAGGTTCTGGTCACGCGGTTTGACGATGTGCCTTACGAGGCGTATCTTTCCCTTGTATCCGATCTGCACCGCGCGGGGGTTCCCGCAACGCTCTTCCTCGGGCAGAAGAAGTACGGCAAGCAGTTGGAGTATGCGCTCAAGGCGGGATTTACGCATGTGATCACGATGGGCGGCGACGAGCTTTCCCGCGGTGTTCTGCATCTGAAAAACCTTTCCACCCGCGAAGAGCTTGAACTCCCCGCCACGGCAGCGGCGGTGGCGGAGAAGGTTTAGGAAAAGACCTTGGAGGCGCAGGGGACCCCCTTTCGGATGGGGTCCCCTACCCTCCAAACCTCCCTGACCCTCCCCGAACTTCCCTGCACGGCAACCGCCGCAGAGAAAGCAAAACTTTTTCCGTTTTTCGGGCGGCGGTTGCCGCACAGGGAAGTTTTTAGGCGGATTGGGAGGTGCGAGGCGGCAAAAAGTGCGGCTTCGCGCACGATCGGTGAGTGGGGCGCGTAGGGCGTGTATGCTTTTCGTAAGTGCAGGTTTATCCCCCTCATCAGTCGCTAACGCGCCAAACTGCTTGCAGTTTTCTTCCCCCCGAGGGGAAGCCTTCTAT
>CAKSUH010000157.1 GCA_934500855.1 uncultured Eubacteriales bacterium | reverse complement strand
CCGCCAAGACCTGCACCTACCGTTGCTTTGCCCGCACACGCCGCGCAGTCACCTTCGCCGAACAGCTCTCCGAGATCGAGGCATACCGCCCCGAATCCCGCTTTGCCGACGCCATCAAGGGACTGCACCTCTACGGCGCAAAGGTGATCTACCCCGGTGAACTGGTTGAGCTGAAGATCACCTACTCCACCGCCACCGCCACCGTCTGATTTCCCCGCTCATGATGAAGAACGAGGAGATTTATAAAGCGGCGCTTCATCTGGTCGGTGAGCTGAATTCGACACAGGAAGCGTGGAATGCGGACTACCTTGAACGCAGTGGGTATCTCCTTGCCGCGGTTTGCCGTCAGTGCGAACCTGCGGAGAATCGCTACCGCGCTTCAAGAGGACAGTCGGCGGTCACGCTCCCCGATCAGCTCTGCTATCTGATGACCGCTGCCTTTCCGCTCAGTCCGCCTCTCTCCACTGCCGCCGCATTCGGTCTTGCGGCGCTTCTGGCGGCGGATGAGAATCCCGAACTGAGCGAAAAGATGCAGGATCGGTTTCGTCAGTCGCTCTCGGAGATCCTTGCCTCGCTTCCCATGGAGCCGGAATCGATCACCGACCGCTACGCGTCTGTTTGGCAATCGTGATGGAAAGGGTCGCGGGGCTTTGCCCCGCACCCCATTTAAGGAGCTTTTTGAAAAAAGCCCCTTAAAAATCTCCAAAAACTTTCCCCCACGGGCAGGATTCCGTAAAGAATCCTGCCCGTGGGGGAAATTCTTGAGGGTTCTTAGGGAACTTCTTCTAAGAAGTTCCCTAAGTGGGGTGCGGGGCAAAGCCCTGCGGTCTTTCACATCATCGGTGCAAAAAGACGGCAGATGTCCTGAACCAGCGCAACGATCGGATTGGTTTTCCATGTTTTTTCGGTAATCTCGGTACATTTTTCCTGTGTTGCGAGGAAATCCGCCTTGATCTCTGCAAGCGTATCGGTTCCGTAAAGGCAGGTTCCGCATTCAAAGTGCATATAGAGACTTCGGAAATCCATATTCACGGTCCCGACCGAACCGAAGGAATCGTCCACAACGAAATTCTTGGAATGAATGAATCCCTCCGAATACTCAAAGATCCGCACACCGGAGTGGAGAAGTTCGCGGTAGTAAGAGCGCGTTGTAAAATGGACGATTTTCTTATCGGGCGTATGCGGTGTGATGATGCGCACATCAATTCCGCTTTCGGCGGCAAGTTTAAGCGTGGAGATCAGGTCATTGTCCACAATCAGATAGGGCGTTGTGATATAGACATAATTCTTCGCCGCGGCAATCAGATGCCGATAGGTATGCTCTCCCACGCTGAATTCGTCCATCGGACTGTCGCAGAACGGCTGAACCCACCCGGAGGCGGTCTGTTCCCCGCGCGGCGGCAGATACATCTCGCACGCCTCGGTCGTTTTGTTCAGAAAACTCCACATCTGCAGGAACATGACCGTAAAGCTCCATGCTCCGTCTCCGCGAAGCAGGATTCCCGCGTCCTTCCAGTGTCCGAAGCGCTCCCGCTCGTTGATATACTCATCCGCCAGATTGATGCCGCCCGTAAAGGCGACGCGCCCGTCCACAACCGCGATTTTCCGGTGGTCACGGTTGTTCTGCACGCTGGTCAGGAAGGGGCGGAAAGGGTTGAACACACGGCATTGGATCCCCTCCCGCCGCAGGTTCGCCGCAAAATTCGTCGGCAGGGTCAACAGGCTCCCGATATCGTCCCAGATCACGCGGACATCCACGCCTTCCGCCGCTTTTCTGCGAAGAACATCGTGAACGGAATCCCAGAACACGCCTTCTCCGATGATGAAATACTCCAGGAAGATATAGCGCTCCGCCTGCTCCAGTTCCCGCAGAAGCGCCGCCTGATATGCCTTTCCGTCCCCGAAATATTCGGTTTCGGTATTCCCGCAGACGGGAAAACCGGACACATCCCGCAGATAGCGGATCAGTCTGCCCACATCGGGAGTTTCCATGGACGCAGCGTCCGCGCGGTCCGGCATGAAGCCGTAAGCGTGCGCGGTTTCCTGCTCCTTTTTGTGCAGACGCTTCCGATAACCGATCGTAGTGGTCTGATAATGAAAGAACCAATAGAACACCGCGCCGAACACGGGGAAGAGCAGAATCAGGAACACCATGGAAATTTTGAAGGTCGCGTTATGCTGGCTGTGCGTGGTCAGGTGCAGGGCGGTCAGAACGCCAACGACCTGCCACAGGATCAGAAACCACCGCAGTTGCGAATAAAACGCAATATTCAGCCCGATAAACGCAATCTGTGCCAACAGCAGCAACGCAACAAAGGCTCTGCGGAAGAGCAGCTTTTTCAGCCATCTTGACCGATGCTTTTTTGACATTTCGAAGTCCTCCCCGTCTGTCAGATTGATTCTTTATTTTTCATGTCGGATCAGACCGAACGCTTTGGAACATTCCATCACAACGAGCGGGACCAGCGTCAACCCTACGGCAATTCCGTACAGCGGCAGAGACAGAAGCGTCAGTCCGAACGCCGCGCGCACGGGCGGTACGAACAGTACGATTGCGGACAGTCCGAGCGACAGGAGCGCCGCAAGATTCAGCTTGCGGTTGGTAAACGGTCCGATCTTGAACAGCGAATGCTCGGACCGCATATTGAATGCCTGCACGATCTGGGAAAAACCGAGCACGAAGAACGCCATGGTCTGCCCGTGCGCGTCGGTTCCGCCGACCTTCCAACCGATCACAAACGCCGCCAGCGACAGCGCGCCGAACATCACGCCCTGCAGAACCGTCCGAAGTCCGAATCCGTTTGCAAAGATGCCTTCGTTCTTGGGCTTCGGCTTGCGGTTCATCACATCGGCTTCCACCGCCTCCATCCCGAGCGAAATGGCAGGGAGCGAATCGGTTATCAGGTTAATCCAGAGCAACTGCATGGAAAGCAGGGGCGTTTTGTGCCACAGGAGCATGGCGAAGAACACCGTCAGAATCTCGCCGATGTTGGTACCGAGCAGGTACCCGACCACCTTGCGGATGTTGGCGTAGATACCTCTGCCCTCCCGCACGGCGTCCACGATGGTGGCAAAATTGTCATCGGTCAGCGTCATATCCGCCGCGCCCTTGGCAACATCGGTTCCCGTGATGCCCATGGCACAGCCGATGTCTGCCGCCTTGAGCGCCGGCGCATCGTTCACGCCGTCCCCTGTCATGGAAACGACCTGCCCGTTTTTCTGCCATGCGCGGACAATCCGGATTTTGTTCTCGGGCGACACCCGCGCATAGACCGCGATGTGCTCGACCTCACGGTCCAGCTCCTCATCGCTCATCGCATCCAGCTCCGCTCCCGTGACGGCACGGTCGCCGTCCGTGAGGATTCCGAGGTCCCGCGCGATTGCCGAGGCGGTGACCACATGGTCGCCCGTAATCATCACGGGTTTGATGCCCGCGCGGCGGCAGACCGCAACCGCGTCCCGCGCTTCGGGTCTGGGCGGGTCGATCATGGCAACCAAGCCCGCAAAGGTCAGTCCGTTTTCCAAAGTCTCGCTGTCAACCGTTTCGGGCAGGCAGTCAAGGTATTTGTATCCGACCGCCAGCACGCGCAGCGCGTCGGCGCTCATCTGCTCGGTCTGCCGTTTCGCCGCGTCAAGATCTCCCGCCGTGCAACGCGGCGCAAGGCTGTCAAACGCACCTTTTGTAATCACAAGACAGCGATCCCCCACGCGGTTGACCGTTGTCATCATCTTGCGGTCCGAATCGAACGGCAACTCCGCCACGCGCGGGAATTCGCCGTTCAGCGCGTCCTTCGGCATTCCGATCTTCATAGCACCGAGAATCAGAGCGGTTTCGGTCGGGTCGCCGATGTGCTTTTCTTTTCCGTCCTCGACCGTGACCGATCCGTCACAGCAGAGTGCCGAGAGGCGCAGAAGCTCCCGCGTACGGTCGCTTTGCTCCCCGTTGGGATTGAAGGCTTTCGATTCCGCTTCCCCGTCGCACCAGGTGCGCACAAGGGTCATGCGGTTCTGGGTCAGGGTCCCCGTTTTGTCCGAACAGATAACCGACGCGCTCCCGAGCGTTTCCACTGCGGGCAGGCGGCGGATAATGGCGTTCTTTTTGACCATCCTCTGCACGCCGATGGAAAGCACGACCGTCACGATGGCGGGCAGTCCCTCGGGAATCGCCGAAACCGCAAGCGACACCGCCGTCATGAAGATCTCCAGCGGCGGCAGTTTGTTGACCAGCCCGATCACAAAGATGACCGCACAGGCGGCAAGCGCCACAATGCCGAGATATTTACCGAGCTGTCCGAGCTTCTCCTGCAACGGGGTCTTGCTCTCCCCCGCTCCCTCCAGAAGATTTGCAATCTTGCCCATCTCGGTCTCCATCCCCGTTTCGGTCACAACCGCCAAAGCCGTACCGTAGGAGATGCTGCACCCCGCATAAAGCATGGT
>CAKSUH010000156.1 GCA_934500855.1 uncultured Eubacteriales bacterium | reverse complement strand
ATCGCGTGGATGTGCGCGTGTCCGATCCGATTTTCAGACAGCTTTCCGAAGCCTATCGGAAGATCCGCAATACGGTCCGTATCCTGATTGCCGACCTGTCCGATTTCAATCCCGATACCGATGCGGTCTCCTTTGACCGACTGCCCGAGATTGATCTCTGGATGATTTCCCGTATGAATGAGCTGACGAAAGAGGTCCTCGAATCCTACAATGACTACGAGTTCCATGCGATCTATCATGCCGTCAACAATTTCTGCACAACCGACCTTTCCACGCTGTATGTCGACATTACCAAGGACCGCGTGTATACCGAAAAGAAGGACGGCGAAGCCCGCCGTGCGGCACAGACCGCCATGTATTTCGTGCTGTCCGGTCTGATCCGTCTGTTGGCGCCGATCCTTGCGTTTACCGCCGAAGAGATGTGGCAGGCGATCCCGCACAAGGCGACCGACCGCACCGAAAGCGTGTATCTCAACACCGTGCCGACCTATGATGAGTCCCTGACCTATCCCGCCGTGCGCGAAAAGTGGGACCGCCTGTTTGAGATGCGCGACGATGTGATGAAGGCGCTGGAACTGGCGCGGACCGAAAAGATGGTCGGAAAGTCGCTGGATGCGAAGATCACGCTCTATACCACCGATGAGGAGATGAGCGCTCTGCTTGCCGAATTCGGTGACGAGCTGAAAACCGTGTTCATTGTCTCGGGTGTTGAAGTCCGCAACGAGGAAGCCCCTGCGGCGGCGCATACCGAGGGCGCAAGCGGCGTCGGCGTGCTGGTTTCTCCTGCAGACGGATGCAAGTGCGACCGTTGCTGGTCCTACTCCGTAAAGGGTCTGCATACCGAGGACGGCGGATTCCTCTGCGAGCGTTGCCGCAACATTCTGGGGCTGTAACGCTCCGGCAATCCTCTCCGAATTCCCCTTGGTGAAAGTTCTTGAAGGTACGCAGGAAACTTCTTTCAAGAAGTTTCCTGCGTGGGGTTCGGGGCAAAGCCCCGAGGCTTTACGAAAGGAGAAAAACATGACCATGATTCTTGTTCTGATCGGTATTATCCTCGGCTCGGTCGGGTTGGATCAGCTGACCAAGCTGTTGGCTGTGCAGTACCTCAAGCCGATCGGGTCCTATCCGCTCTGGCAGAATGTTCTGCACCTGACCTATGTCGAGAATCGCGGCGCGGCATTCGGAATGCTCAGCAACAACCGCTGGGTGTTTATGGTTTTTTCCACCGTTGCGATTATCGGACTGGCAATTTATCTGTTCCGCTTCTGCAAAGAAACCAAGTGGGTCAAGGTGGCGCTTGCCATGATCATCGGCGGCGGAATCGGAAATATGATCGACCGCATCGCGCTCGGGTATGTTGTCGATTTCGTTGATTTTACGCTGAGTCATTTCGCGGTGTTCAATGTGGCGGATTCCTTTGTGTCGGTCGGCGCGGTGATGTTGGTCATCTGGTTTGTTCGGTCGATGGTGACGGAATATCGGAACGAAAAAAAGAAAAAAGCCGACGGTGTGTCGAAAGAGCATGATGACGGAACAAACTGATCGGCTTGTTTCGCGCACGGTTGACGAAGCGGGGAGCGGAGAGCGGCTTGACAGCGCGGTGGCGAATGCCGCAGAGGTAACGCGCTCCGCCGCCGCACGGATGATAGGCGAGGGCTTTGTGACCGTGGGCGGTCAGGTGCGCGATAAGAATTACCGTCTGCGTGCGGGGGACATACTGGAAATCCGTCAACCGCAGGTCAGAGAATGCGAAGCGGTGGCGCAGGAGATACCGCTCGACATTGTATATGAGGACGATGACCTGATCGTTGTCAACAAGCCCGTCGGCATGGTAGTCCATCCCGCCGCAGGAAATCCGGACGGAACGCTGGTCAACGCGCTTCTGTGGCATTGCGGAGCGAGCCTTTCGGGCGTGGGAGGCGTTTTGCGCCCCGGGATTGTGCATCGCATCGACAAGGATACGAGCGGGCTGTTGGTTGTCGCGAAGAATGACGAAACGCACCTCGGATTGTCGGCTCAGCTTTCGGGGCACCATATCAGCCGCGTTTATTATGCCATCGCCATCGGGAATCTGCCCGACGATAACGGAACAGTGGACGCGCCGATCGGCAGGCATCCCGTGGAGCGCAAAAAAATGGCGGTTCTGACCGCCGAGGGGGCGCACGCAAAAAATGCCGTGACCCATTGGACCGTTGTTGCGCGCGGGGAGGGGGACGGGTCCCGCTTTACGCTCCTGCGCTGTGAGTTGGAGACAGGCAGAACGCACCAGATCCGTGTGCATCTGGCATCGCTCGGTCACCCGCTGCTCGGCGACCCGCTCTACGGAGGGGACAGAACCCGTTTTCAGGCACGACATCGCGACCTGATTCCGGGTCAGATTCTCCATGCCGCGCGCCTGACCTTTACTCACCCGCGGACGGGAGAGACGGTCGGTTTTGAATGCCCCTTGCCCGAAAATTTTCAAAAGCTGAACCATATCTTATTCGGAGACGCTTCCATTTCCGTTTAGGAAAGTTCTTGCGGGGGCATGGGGAGTTTCTTTCAAGAAGCCTCCCCGGGTGGGTTCCGGCAACGCCCGAATCCTTACCCCAAGCGAGAGGAAAGCACAAATTTTTCCGGGGTCGGCTCCGTAAAGAAGCCGCACAGATCGCGGTCGCTGACCACATAGTCAAGATCGCGGATGTTGCCCTGATAAAAAGTGGAAGGTCTGCCCAGTTTGCTGGAATCGATGAGCAGAATTTTCCGCCGCGCGTTCTTCAGCATGATGTTCCGAACCGCAACCTCTTCTGCGTAGCAGTCGTAGAAATTGCCGTCCTCGGTCACAGCCTGAACCGAAAACAGCACCACATCCGCGTGAATCTGCGAAAGAAAACTCTGCGCATACCCGCCGACGAGAACGGCGCGGTTCTCGGACGAAACCGCCCCGCCCGTGCAGTATGCCTTCACATCATAGCCGGAAAGACAAGCCATTGCGTCCACGCTGTTGGTGACAACCGTTACGCCGCTGACCGACGGCAACAGCTCCGCCGTAAAAAATGCGGTCGAGGAGCCGTCCAGAAACACGATGTCTCCGGGGGAAACGAGCGAGACCGCCGCGCGCGCGATCTGCTTCTTCTGCGCGCTGTTTTCGTGACTGCGCAGGGAAAAGGGAATATGCCGACCGCTGGTTTGCGTGATTTTCACGCCGCCGTAACTGCGTTGGACAAGACCGCGTTCCTCCAGATTCTTGAGATCGCGGCGGATGCTGGACGGGCTGATGTTCATTTTGCGGGAGAGGTATTCAACCGTTGCGTACTCGGTATCTCCCAGAATGGATAGGATTTCATCTTCGCGTTCGCATTTATACATTTTGCTTCACCCTTTCTGCGCGGAGTTGCGTATTCTTGCATGATTATCATACCATAAAAACGAGAATTTGTAAAGGGATTTGCCGAAAAAAATCGGCTATCCGCGAGATTTTACGAAAAAGGCAGGCAGGTTTTATGAAAATTCTTTTTTTTGATATGGAATTCGCCAACGGAAAGATTCCCGGCTCGGTCTATTCCTTCGGATATGTCAGGACCAACCGAAAATTCCGTCTGACCGACCCGCAAACCGATCTGCTGATGAATCCCGACTGCCAATGGAACGACTATGTGCGCAGGAATATTCTGGCGTATCCGATGTCGACCGTGAAGCAGGCGGCGCTTTTTCCCGCATACTACAAGCGTTTGAAAAAACTGCTGTGCAGGTCCGATCTTGTTGTCGGCTTTGCGGTCAAAAACGATACCACGGCACTGCGAAAGGCGTGTGAGCGGTACGGGCTGAAGCCGCTTTCCTTCCGTTGTCTCGACCTTGAACGGGTCTGCCGCTCTCTGCGTGATTATCCGCAGGCACACGGACTGGACGGTTATGTCCGCGCTTACACGGGAATCGAACCCGCAAACCGCCACCGCAGTGACGGCGACGCGTATGCGACCATGATGCTGCTGAAAGCGATTTGCGAAAAGCACGGTGTGGACGCAAAGGATGTGACCAAAATTTATGCCTCCGCTTTTCTGGATTCTTTGCCGAAGGAGTCACAGGAGCCAAAGTCGCGCAAGCGACCGAATGCAAAAAAAGCGAAGCCAGAAAAAGATGCTTCGGACGAACGGTGACCGTTCACGAAGCGTAAGCGGATTTCGATGAAAAAGCACAAGTCCTCAACTTGTGCTTTTTTGCGTGGAATACATTTGCGGCGGGACGGAAAGTTGCGCGCCCCTGCCGCAAACTTTCGGAAATGTCTTTACAGACGCAGGAAAATATGGTATAATAGAGAAGCGATCCGAAACGCGATCGCCCGACCGATTTGACGGAAATAAAGAAGGAGGGGAGCCCCGTGCGTCTTGACAAGCTGATATCGGAATGCGGGCTTGCAACCCGAACGGAAACCGCGCGGGCGTGCCGGAGCGGAAGCGTAACGGTCAACGGCG
>CAKSUH010000155.1 GCA_934500855.1 uncultured Eubacteriales bacterium | reverse complement strand
CGTCATCCCTGCCGTGCTCTCCGCCGTTATAACGCGGCTCAGTCGGGACGGAAAACTCTTTGCGGACCTGCGGATGGACGACAGCCGTCTCGGTCGCTTTGCCTACAACGGCGCGCTCTGCGCCTCGGAAAACCGCAGGAAGCTGGACATCTCCTATTGCTCCTTCTCGCGTTCGCATGAGTTGCGCTTCCTTGTCACCGACATCATAAAGTACACCGAAAACAGGCTCCGCGCCGTGCTCGGCATCCGCTCCCGCATGACGGTCTATGCGCTTCCGGGCGAAGTGCGCGAGGCGATCGACACGGAATGCACCGCGCTTCTGCCGAAAAAAGAACCGCCGCGACGGTCCCAAAAAGCAGAAGAACCGCCCGCATACGAGGCACTCTACGATCTCCCGTCCCGCCCGCTCGATCCCGCCCGCGCCGCCGAAATCGAACGCGCCTCGTGGGACACGACCGAGCGGCTTGTGGAAGCGTTTGAAGCGGAAGAGAAGGACGCCCCCGCGTCAGCGGAATCCCCCGCCCCTGCGGTTGCGCCGCAGACGGAAGAAAAAGCGGCGGAACAGCCGCCCGCCGTGTCCTCGCCCTATGCCCGCTATGCCGCCTTTCTTGCGGCTGTGCGCGAAGCGGACAACGCGAAAATCCGCGCGGCGGCACAGGCGCTCGGCTCGCTTCCCGACGCACTGGCAGATGAAATCAACGAATTGTCCACCGACGATATGGGCGATATTCTTCTGGAGGACTGCGGCGACGGCTGGCGGGTCCTTGACGATTACCGCGACCGACTGGACGAAATTCTCTCCGAAACACGGAAAGGAGACCGATACTGATATGGAACAGAACACCAATCCCGACATCCGACAGGTTCCCCGGCGAATCCTGTCCTCGCTTCTCGCGTCGGTTTCGGCAGGCGTTGTCCCGCGTGCGGGTGCGCCCTACCTTGCCATCGGCAGAAAGGACGAAATCGCGGCGCTGCTCTCCGACCTGGAAACGGTCAATGAGGGCGGCGGCTCGATGCGCTTTCTGATCGGCAGATACGGAAGCGGCAAGAGCTTTCTGATTCAGCTGATCCGCGGCTACGCGCTGGAACGCGGCTTTCTGACGGCGGACGCAGACCTCTCCCCCGAACGCCGTCTGTACGGCAGCGGCGGAAGCGGCGTTGCGACCTACCGCGAACTGATGAAAAACCTTGCCTCCAAAGCCGCGCCCGACGGCGGCGCTCTGCCGCGCGTGATTGCGCGCTGGATCACGGGGCTTCAGAACGACATCGTCTCGGGCGGGCTCTCTCCCGAGGACGAACGCTTCTCCGCCGAGCTGAACCGCCGCGTGGCGGAGGCGGTGCAGGAGTTGGAATTCCTTGTGGGCGGCTTTGATTTCGCGCATGTTCTCACGGCTTATTACCGCGCCTACACCGACGGAAACGACGAACGCAAGAGTGCCTGCCTGCGTTGGCTGCGCGGGGAATTCTCCACCAAAACCGAAGCGCGCAACGAACTGGGCTTTTCGGTGTCGGTCATCATTGATGACGACAACTGGTACGATTTTCTCAAGCTGTGGGCTTCCATGGCGCGTGTGATGGGCTATCGCGGGTTGGTGGTATTCATCGACGAATGCGTCAACCTTTACAAGATTCCGCACCGCGTGAGCCGCGAGAACAACTACGAAAAGATTCTTTCCATGTTCAACGATACCCTGCAGGGGCGCGCCCCGGGTCTTGCGTTGGTGCTTGGCGGAACCCCGCAGTTTCTCGAGGACACGCGGCGGGGGCTGTTCAGCTACGAAGCGCTCCGCAGTCGGCTGTGCGACAGCCGATTCTCGCCCGAAGGGTACAAGAACCTGATCGGTCCCGTGATCCGTCTGCGCCGCCTCTCGGACGACGAGCTGTACGCGCTGACCGTGCGCATTACGGGTCTTTACGCGCAGTACTACGGTATCACGCCGCGCGTGAACGAAGAGCAGATGACGCGCTTTTTGCAGATCTGTCTCTCCCGCGCGGGGGCAGACAGTCTCATCACGCCGCGCGAAATGCTCCGCGACTATATGACGGTGCTGAACATCCTGATGCAGAACCCCGAAGCGACCTTTGACGATGTGGTGGGCAGTGCGGTCACGCTCCGTCACGGAGACAACGATGAGGAACGCGGCGATACGGACGGAGGCGGCAAGCAGAACGCACCCGCCGCAGAGAATGCCCCCGCCAAAACCTACACCATCGACGAACTTGACCTATGAGAGGAGACGAGATTTTCGGGCAGTTTCCCGACTTCATCCGGGAATTCATCTACGCCCACAACTGGGATTCCCTGCGCGATGTACAGGTTGCGGCGGCGGAATCCATCCTCGGGAGCGAAAACAACCTGCTCCTGACTTCCTCCACCGCAAGCGGCAAGACCGAAGCGGCATTCTTCCCCATCCTCTCCCTGCTCTGCGAGAATCCGCCCGAGAGCGTGGGGGTGCTGTACATTGCCCCGCTGAAAAGTCTGATCAACGACCAGTTCGGGAGAATTGCGGATCTGCTGGAGGAGAGCGGCATTCCCGTGACGCACTGGCACGGCGATGTGGCGCAGTCCCACAAGAAAAAGCTGCTCGAGCGCCCACGCGGAATCCTGCAGATTACGCCCGAATCGCTGGAGGCGATGCTCATCAACCGAAGCAACGACATCGTGCGGCTGTTCGGCGATCTGCGGTTCGTTGTGATTGACGAAATCCACACGCTGACTGGCTCGGATCGCGGCAACCAGATTCTCTGTCAGCTTGCCCGCATCGGGCGGAGCATCGGATACCACCCCCGCCGCGTGGGGCTTTCCGCAACGGTCGGAGATCCCGAGCTGGCGGCGGCGTGGCTCTCGGCAGGCTCGGGACGGGCAACCGACATTCCGCGCTTTGCCCAAGGCGCTCTGCGCTGGCGCTTGGGGTTGGAGCATTTCTATGTGCAGCCCCCCCGCGAGGAGCAGGCGGTCGAACCGAAAGACGAGCCGACCCCCTCCCCCGCTCCCATCGTTTATGACGCGGGCTACACCTTTATGTATGACTGCGTGCAGGGCAAGCGGGCATTGGTCTTTTCCAACTCCCGCGAAGAGACCGAATACCTTTGCGCAACCTTCCGTCAGATTGCCCGTCTGCGCGGCGATCCCGACGATTTTCTGATCCACCACGGCAACCTCTCGGCGGCGCTCCGCGAGGAAGCCGAACTGAAAATGAAGGACGAAGAAGGACCTCCGACGGTCACCTGCGCCACCGTTACGATGGAGCTCGGCATTGACATCGGCAAACTGGAGCGGGTCCTGCAAAATCAATCCCCCAACTCGGTCACGAGTTTTCTGCAACGGCTCGGGCGTTCGGGCAGGCGCGGACAGCCGCCCGAAATGATGATGGTTTTTCGTGAGGAGGACCCGCTCCCGAACACGCCCCTGCCGCATCTGATGCCGTGGGAGTTGCTCAAGGCGATCGCCATTATCGAGCTGTACCGCGAGGAGCGCTTCATCGAGCCGCCCATCATGCGGAAGCAACCGTTCAGCCTGCTGTTCCACCAGACGCTGAGCGTTCTGGCGGCTTCGGGAGAGCTGACCGTGCGGCGGCTTGCCGAGCGCGTTCTGGCGCTCCCTCCGTTTGCATCGGTCAGCAAGGAAGACTACAAGGTTCTGCTTCTCTCCATGCTGAACAACGATTTTCTGGAAATGACCGAAGAAAAAACCGTCATCGTCGGGCTTGCGGGCGAGCGGCTTCTGAAAAGCTTCAAATTCTACGCGGTGTTCAAGGACAGCGAGGACTACACGGTCCGCGCGGGATCCGATGAAATCGGAACCATCACCACCCCGCCGCCCGTCGGCGACCGGTTCGCGCTCGCGGGGCGGGTCTGGGAAGTGGAAGAACTGGACATTCAGCGGAAGCTGATCTATGTTCAGCCCGTGGAAGGCAAGATGGAAGTCTCGTGGCCCGGCGACTACGGCGAAGTCCACACCCGCATTGCCGAGCGGATGCGGCAGATTCTGCGCGAGGACACGGACTACCCCTACCTCAAGCCAAACGCGCGGAAACGGCTGGAGGTGGCGCGCCGTGTTGCGCGGAACACAGGGCTGACCGAGCATTCGCTGATCCACCTCGGCGGCTACTCCTACTGCCTTTTCCCGTGGCTCGGGACGCGCTCTTTCCGAACGGTCCGACGGCTGATTCAGGGGCAGAGCGCGCGGTTCGGCATTACCGGCGTGGAGTACGAGGGCTGCTATTTCATCGCCTTCAAAATGAGCAAGGGCACGGATTACGAACTGATGCGGGTTCTTGCCGACCAAGCCGCGGCGGGCATCGACCCGCACTCATTGGTGTCCTCCGGCGAGGTCCCGCTGTTTGAAAAATACGACGATTATATCCCCACCGACCTGCTCCGCCACGCGTTTGCAATCGACAAGCTGAACGCGGAGGAAGCGGGACGGCGGATTCTGGAAATTTTCAAAAAGTACTGAGGAGGATTCTGTTATTTTGTGAGGATGACTTAACACCTTACACG
>CAKSUH010000154.1 GCA_934500855.1 uncultured Eubacteriales bacterium | reverse complement strand
ATGTACAACCGCTTCAAAGCGTTCCCGAGCCTTCCCCATGCGGTTGCAGACCCCTGAAAAATTCCTCGTAGGCACACTGATAGAGGTCCTTCAGTTCAACAAGAATTTCCACCTTGACATTCAGAGTCCCCAATTCATATTTTGCATAGATCGACCGCTCCAGATCACAGCCTCGAAGCTGTAATTTCGCGCACAGCTTTTCCTGCGACAGCCCCGCATCCTCCCGCAAGCGCCGCAGATTATAACCGACCGTCTTGTTTTTCGTGATCTTCTGTTCCATATCCCACCATAAAATTCGTTTGATTTCCTTGCAAACAATCTGCTTTAGAAAAAGAGGGACTTCCTTCTCCCGAAGGCTTCCCTCTTTCCGTCAATATTACTTAATCATTCCGCTTTTATCTTTCTGAATTACATCGTGTGCGCCACCTTCGACGATACTGGTTGCGGAAACGAGCGTCAGAACCGCCTTCTTCTGCAATTCGGAAATCGTCAACGCACCGCAGTTGCACATGGTCGATTTAACCTTTGCCAGCGACATCGCCACATTGTCCTTCAGCGTGCCGGCATAAGGAACATAGGAATCCACGCCCTCTTCAAACGACAGCTTCTTGTCGCCGCCGAGGTCGTATCTCTGCCAGTTCCGCGCGCGCGCCGAGCCTTCACCCCAGTATTCCTTGTAGTAGGTTCCGCCGATGCTGACCTTGTTGGAGGGGCTTTCGTCAAACCGTGCGAAATATCTGCCCAGCATCACGAAATCCGCGCCCATTGCAAGCGCCAGCGTAATGTGATGGTCATAAACAATACCGCCGTCCGAGCAAACCGGAACATAGATGCCCGTCTCTTCAAAGTAGCGGTCGCGCTCACGGCAAACATCAATCAGTGCGCTCGCCTGACCGCGTCCGATTCCCTTGGTCTCGCGCGTGATGCAGATGGAACCGCCGCCGATGCCGACTTTGATGAAATCCGCGCCGCAGTCCGCAAGAAAACGGAAGCCCTTGCCGTCCACGACATTGCCCGCGCCGACCTTGACCGAATCGCCGTAGTTCTCCCGGATCCAGTCGATCGTCCGCTTCTGCCATTCCGAAAAGCCCTCGGAGGAATCGATGCAGAGCACATCCGCGCCCGCTTCCACCAGTGCGGGAACGCGTTCCGCGTAGTCGCGCGTGTTGATACCGGCGCCGACCACCTAGCGCTTGGAAAGATCCAAAAGCTCGTTCGGGTTGTTCTTGTGCGTTTCATAGTCCTTGCGGAACACCATGTAGCAGAGGTTTCCCTCTTCGCCGAGAATCGGCAGGGAGTTCAGCTTGTTATCCCAGATAATATCGTTCGCTTCCTTGAGCGTCGTCCCCTCTTTTGCCCAGATCAGCTTGGAGAACGGGGTCATGAATTCGGTTACCTTGGTCGCGGGATCCATACGGGTCACGCGGTAGTCGCGGCTGGTCACGATGCCAAGCAATTTGCCGGAGCAGGTTCCGTCCTCGGTCACCGCAACCGTGGAGTGGCCCGTCTTTGCCTTCAGTTCGATGATGTCCGCCAGCGTGGCGTCGGGCTTGATGTTGGAGTCGCTGATGACAAAGCCCGCCTTGTGATTCTTGGCGCGTCTGACCATCGCCGCCTCGTCCTCCACCGACTGCGAACCGTAAATGAAGGACACGCCGCCCTCTTTCGCAAGCGCAACCGCGAGCCTGTCTCCCGACACCGACTGCATAATCGCGGATACCAACGGAATGTTCATGGTGATTGCCGATTCCTCGCCCCGACGGTAGCGCACAAGAGGGGTGCGAAGCGAGACATTTGCGGGGACACATTCGGAAGAAGAATAGCCCGGAATCAGCAGATATTCGCTGAAGGTATGAGAAGGTTCGTTGAGAAAGGTTGCCATGCGTTGCTCCTTGTCTCCGGCAAAAGGTCACCGGAAAAATCTTTTGCATATTTATTATTGTATTATAACATATCCCGGACGGTTTGTCAAGAAAAAAGCCGAAATTTGCCGCACAAAAAAAGCAAAAGCGCGTGCGGTTGCCGTCGGAATTTCCGAACGCGCAAAAGAGCGCACGGCAATGCTTGACAAACCGTGCGCTTTATGTTATAATAGGTCCGAATTCAGTAAAATCCGCCCATGCGGAACAGTGCCTCGCGCAACCGCGCGTAAACCGAAAAAAAGCAGTCGGTCGGCAACGGGTTTTCGCCCCTGCCGCATTCAAGCGTCAGCGCGGGAATGCCGCACTGCGTAATACACCAATCGGTCAGTCCCCCGTAAGCGGCGGGACCCGATGCGTCCGCCAAGCGGTATCCCGTAAGCCTTGCAACCTTCATCGCAGCCTCATATCCGCCGGGAAGCGATTTTCCGCCGCTGCGGGAGTAAATTTCTTCCCCCTTCGTATGGAAAGAGGCAACCAACCGCACATTTTCCAGAAAGCGGATGTAGGAGCAGAGTGCCCGCACCTCCGGTTCGGACTCCGGCTCCTGTCCCGAATAGCGGGTCGGCGCACCGTCCGAAATGCCAAGCTCCGCCTCCATCGCCTTGTATTCGGCAAAGCCCGCGTCGTAGTTGTGGTTAAGGTCAACGCCCCGCGCATTCGCCTGCCAATGGGAGAAATCCGTCTTTCCGCCGTTCATCCCGATAACCCGCGCGTAAAGCGGATTTTCCCGCGTCACGCCGTGAATCTGGTATTCCACGCCGTCGGGATTCAGCATCGGGATAATGTGCAAAGTGCAGCGCTCCCAAAGAGTCGGTAACGGGACGCGGTAGACCGTCCTGCCCGACTTGTAATATTCGCAGAATTCACCCGCAAACCGAAGCAGCCATGCTGCGGTCAGCCACTCCATCCCGTGGTGCGTACCGACATACAGCAACTGCCGCCGTCCCCCTCCGAGAACCAACGCGGGTATTTCCCGCCCCAGAATGGAGCGACCCACACCCACGACCCGCAAAAACGGGTATCGCGCGGTGTAAAGCCGCACGGTTTCGCAAAGAACCGCATGATCGATGGGCTTTCCGAAATCCGGAATCCGCGATTCCGCCGACATTGACATTCCCCCTCTCAATCGGTAACACTACAGCATATGCCGCACGGTCGCAAAACTTGACCGTTCCCGCAAAAAAGGAGTTCCAATGGAAGTAAAAAAGAGCAATTCTTATCTTCGCACCGTTCGATTGAGCGGAATCCTGTTGTTTTCCGTCGCGCTGTTCTATGCGGCGGTCTGCACACCCGTCTCCCGGTGGACCAACGCGGACATCGGCGTCAGTGATGTCTTTCGGCTGATCTGGGACTTTTTGCTGGGTGCGGTCAAATTCGCTTTTTATTGGCTTGCCGCAGCATTCGTACTGCATTCGATCCATGTGTTCCGCCGTTCGCAAACCGTTCTGCTTCTCGCGATCGGAGCGTCGGTTCTGCTTAACTTCGGCTCTCTTGCCGCAGGACTGCTGATGACGCGCGATCTTGACAGCATCGGAGCCGATCTGCTCTCCGCCGTGCTCTCCGTTCTCTTGGACGCCGCGCAGATTCTGCTGTTCCGTCTGTTCGCTTATCTGACAATGGAGCGCCGCCGTGCAACCGGGATTCCGACCCGCGCCATGCTGTTCTGCGCCGCGGTTCCCTCGGTGCTTCAGCTGGTGGGGCGGGCAATTTACGACATCGGCGTCGGAGCCCCGACTGGAAAGAGCGATCTGTTGGTAATGATCGCCTATTATCTTGCGGATTTTGTCAGCATCGCGATCGGGTATCTTGCGATCCTTCTGCTGACCGATCGAATGAATGATACCAAGGAGACACACACATGACACACGCAAAAAAAGCCGTTATTTTCGATTTGGACGGTACCTTGCTCAACAACCGCGCATCCTTTGCCAAGGCATACCAAGTCATGTGCAAGCGCTATCCGGAGCTGTTTGATCCGCAGGATGCCGAATCCGAACAGCTGTTGATCCGTCTCTACAACACATCCTTGTCTCAGGAAGCCTACCGCGCGCTTTGCGACCGTCTTGCCCCGCATCGGCTCCCCCCGATGGAGCTTCTGCGAAAAGAATGGGGTACAACCTATGCCGAAAACGCGATCGCTCTCCCCTGCGCGGAAGGAACCCTGCAGGATCTGCGCGAAAAAGGCTATCGGATCGGACTTCTGACCAACGGTGATTCCGCCCGCCAGTGGGCAAAGATTCATTCCTGCGGATTGCGCCCTTACTTTGACCACATCATTGTTTCGGGGGATTACCCGTTTGAAAAGCCGGACCCCGCCATTTACAGGCTGTCGCTGGAAGGGCTTGGGGTCACCGCAGACGAAGCGCTGTTTGTCGGTGACACGGTGTCAACCGATATTGACGGAGCCAACCGAGCCGGAATTGATTCCCTGTGGCTGACCAAGCAAACCGAAAACACGGCAGGAGCAACCTATCTTGCCGAATCGGTTCTCTTTCTTCAAACGATTCTGTAAAAAAAGCCGTGCATTTTGAATGCACGGCTTCCTTTTTCGTTTGATTTCTTCCGATAAACCGAAAAAAGAACCGTGCAGTTGCACGGTTCTTTTT
>CAKSUH010000153.1 GCA_934500855.1 uncultured Eubacteriales bacterium | reverse complement strand
CATAAATGGCTACAAAAAATCAGCACCACCAAAACATAGGGGTAAAATCCCCATTAGTTCAAGTTCTTGAAATTCTTAAAAACTTCTTTCAAGAAGTTTTTAAGTGGGGTTTGGGGCAATGCCCCAAGGTCTGTCCCAAGGTCTTAAAAGGAGGAAACAAAAATGGCGAAACTGAAGATTGTGCAGTACGAGGACGAAACACTGCGGAAGGTCTGCAGACCTGTCGAGGCGGTTACGCCGCGGGTGCGCAGACTGCTGGACGATATGCTGGAAACCATGCGGAACGCGAACGGATGCGGACTGGCAGGTCCGCAGGTCGGGGTCCTGCGCCGCATTGCGGTCGTGGAGGTCGAGGAAGGCAAGCCGATTGAACTCATCAACCCCAAAATCGTGGCGTTTGCAGGCGAACAGCGCGAGGAAGAGGGGTGCCTCTCCATTCCCGGGCGATGGGGTGTGACGGTCAGACCGAAATATGTAACGGTCAGAGCCACCGACCGTAACGGCAAGGAATTCGAGGTGCAGGGAAGCGACCTTCTGGCGCGCGCCCTCTGCCATGAGATCGACCATCTGGACGGCAGATTGTTCATCGACAGACTTGCGCCCGAACAGCCGCAGGAGAAGAAAAAATGAGAATTCTGTTCATGGGAACGCCCGACTTCGCAGTGTTCGCCCTCCGCGCACTGATTGAAGCGGGGGAGGATATCATCGGTGTTGTGACCCAGCCCGACCAACCGCGCGGGAGAGGCTATGTCATGACTCCGCCGCCCGTCAAAGTATGTGCCGAGGAGAACGGAATTCCCGTCTATCAGCCCGAAAAACTGAAAACGCAGAAATTTTCGGATCTGCTCTTTGAACTTGACCCCGAGCTGATCATTGTGGCGGCATACGGCAAACTTCTGCCCGCCGCCGTGCTGGATTACCCCGCCTGCGGGTGCATCAATATCCACGGTTCGCTCCTGCCGGAGTACCGCGGCGCGGCGCCGATTCAGCGCGCCATTATGGACGGTAAGACCGTGACCGGTATTACCACCATGATGATGGACGCGGGACTGGATACGGGCGATATCCTGCTCACGGGTGAGGTGAAAATCGAACCCGAGGATAACTTTGAAACCGTCCACGATAAAATGGGCGCGTGCGGCGCGGAGGTCCTGCTCCGTACCCTCGCGGCATTGCGGGACGGAACGCTGAGGCGCATTCCGCAGGACGGAAGCCGCTCCACCTACGCCGCAAAGATCGAAAAGAGCGATTGCATCCTGCATTTTGCGGACACGGCGGAAAGCCTGCATAACCGCATCCGCGCGCTGTCTCCGTTTCCGCTCGCATTTACGCACCTGCCGAACGGGAAACTGCTGAAGGTCACCGAGGCGCGGGTGTCGGAATGCAAGAAAAGCGGGGATGATGTCCCTGCGGGAACGGTGATCGCAACCGACGGAGGGAACATTTCGGTTGCCTGCGGAACGGGCGTTCTCGATCTTCTCGGCGTTCTGCCCGAGGGCAAGGGAAGAATGACGGCGGCGGCGTTCCTCAACGGTCACGGCGTGAAAACGGGTGACCTGTTGGGCGGAAACGACTGATGGAAAACCGGAACAAAACCGAAAATCCGCGCGGGCTGGCACTTGAAGTGCTTGAACGGGTGGAGCGCGGGCAGTACGCAAACCTCGCTTTGGACGCGGCATTGGGAAAGTCGGAAATGTCGGCGGAGGACCGCGCGCTGGCAACCACGCTGGTCTACGGCGTGTTGGAAAAGCAGGGGAGACTGGATTTTGCGCTGGCGGGGCTTTCGAGCCGCCCCGTGGAGGAACTTTCGTCCGATGTGCGGGCGCTCCTGCGGCTCGGTCTGTATCAGATCTGCTTTCTGGACCGCATCCCCGACCATGCGGCGGTGAACGAAACCGTTGCGCTCGCAAGCCGCAAAACGGCGGGGTATGTCAACGCGGTTCTGCGGGAAGAGATCCGGCGGGGCAAAGTCCTGCCTCTGCCCGGAGAGGACGATCGCACTGCATGGCTGGCGGTGCGGTATTCGGTCTCAAGGGAATTGGCGGAGCGCCTGCTTGCCGACCTCGGAGACGCGAAAACGGCGGCGTTCCTGAACGCATTGGAGACTCCGCCGCCGCTGACCCTGCGGGTCAATACTTTGCGTACCGAAAGGGAAAAACTGCTTGACGCACTGCAAAAAGCGGGTTTTGACGCACACCCGACCGCACGGAGCCGCACGGGGATTCTTCTGCCGCGCGGCGCGGCGGTGCGGGAACTGCCGGGCTTTGACGAGGGGCTGTTTTTTGTGCAGGACGAAGCGTCGCAGTTGGCGGTGGAAGCACTCGACGCGCGCCCCGGAATGCGGGTGGCGGATGTCTGTGCCTGCCCCGGCTCCAAGTCGTTCGGCATTGCGATGGAGATGGAAAATCACGGCGAAATTCTGGCGTGTGACCTGCACGCTTCCAAACTGTCGCTGGTGAAAAGCGGGGCGGAACGGCTCGGCATCGGAATTCTGTCGGTTCTGGAGCGGGACGCCCGGAAGCCGATGGCGGGCGCGGCGGGAAGTTTTGACCGCGTGCTGTGCGATGTGCCGTGCTCGGGCTTCGGCGTGATCGGAAAGAAACCCGAACTGCGCCGCAAAGATCCCCGGGAGAGTGCGGGACTGCCCGCAATTCAGGCGGCGATTCTTGCACGCTCGGCGGAATTGTTGCGCACGGGCGGGCGGCTGGTCTATTCGACCTGCACGGTCCTGCCTGCGGAAAACGGGGAGAATGTGGCGCGGTTTTTGGCGGAAAACGGGAATTTCCGTCTGCTTTCCGAGCGGACGCTTTATCCCGACACAGACGGGACCGACGGCTTTTTCATTGCCGCAATGGAGAAAATCCGATAGGAGGGACTATGACCGAACAGGAAACGAAGCCCGAACTTCTGTCATTGATGCCGGATGAACTGGCGGCGCTGATGGAGAAAATGGGCGAGGCGCGCTACCGCGCGAAGCAGTTGTTTGCGGGAATGCACCGCGGACTGTCGCCGGACGAAATGTCGAACATCGGGAAGCCTTTGCGGGAAAAACTGCGCGCGGGGACGCGGTGGACGATGCCGCAGGTGGACATCAAACTGATTTCGGCAATCGACGGGACGGTGAAGTACCTGTTCCGCCTTGCGGACGGAAACTGCGTGGAGAGCGTGGTGATGAAATACGAACACGGCAACACAATCTGCATCTCGTCTCAGGTCGGGTGCAGGATGGGATGTCGCTTTTGCGCGTCGACTATCGGCGGCAAGGTGCGCGACCTCTCCGCGGGCGAACTGCTCGGGCAGGTTCTTGCGGCGCAACGCGATATGGGGGAGCGGATTTCCAACATCGTGATGATGGGCATCGGGGAGCCGCTTGACAATTATGACAATGTGCTGAAATTCCTGCACCTTGTGAACTGCCCCGAGGGAATCAACATCGGGTACCGTCACATTTCGCTTTCGACCTGCGGTCTGGTTGACCGCATCCGCGCGCTGGCGGCGGAGGATCTGCCGATTACGCTGTCAATCTCCCTGCACGCACCCGACGATGAAACGCGATCTTCCATTATGCCCGTCAACAAGCGGTACGGCGTGGAGGAACTGCTCACGGCGTGCCGCGATTACTATGCCGTAACGGGGCGGCGGATCTCGTTTGAATACACGCTGATTGCGGGGAAAAACGACAGCCCCGCCGCGGCGGAGAAACTGGCGCAGGTGCTGAACTCGCATCTGCGGAGCAGGACCGACACGATGCCGATTCATGTGAATCTGATTCCCGTCAACCCCGTTGCGGAGACGGGTTTTGAAAAGTCGGGCAAGCCCGCTCTGCATCGCTTTGCGGCGATTCTCGAATCGCGCGGCATCCGCGCAACGGTTCGCCGAACCCTCGGCGCAGACATCAACGCCTCCTGCGGTCAGCTTCGGAGGGGACGCGAAGGACGCGATGGGAAAACTTCTTGAAAGGAAGTTAACGCTTCGCTACTGACGGTCGCATAGCAACCGTCATCCCCAAACCCTTTCAAGAACTTTCAACGCATGGGATTGGTGCGAACATACGGGTCTGAATTTTGAAAGGATGCGGCGAATTGTGAAGGATGGCAATTTTGGCTATTGACTTTTTGGGAAAAGTGTGGTATACTATATAAAATGGATGACTGTATTCCGCTTGCCGGAATTATCGAAATAAAACAAGCCTAAGGAGGAATTTGCTATGGCAACCGAAACACGCCCGCTGGTCAGCGGATCCTATCTGGAATATATGGGCAGACCCCTTGTAAGACAGGATGACACGATCATTTACGGAGATATGAGTGAAAAGTGTGTTCTGATTCTGGAAATTCTCAAGCGGGACTCCGCAACAAATATGCCGCAGAGCGTATTGGTCCAATTGGTGGATTCCAAGGACCCGAACAAGATCCTCCGTCAGACGGATAAAAAGAGTCTTTACGATGCGTTCGGCATCGGCGTGGTCTGGCTGGACCGCGCATTGCAGGAGGACTGAATCAAACGGGAGACAGGTTTTGCCTGTCTCCCGTTTGATTTTTGCGG
>CAKSUH010000152.1 GCA_934500855.1 uncultured Eubacteriales bacterium | reverse complement strand
GGGCTGTAGGGAACGACCCGTGTGTCGTTCCGTTTCATTATTTTTACTGCGAAATTCTACTTCAAGATAACATTTTCTTCGCCTAAAAGGTCGCGGAACTGTTTCAGGACATAGTCATCGAGGGTCAAGCCCGCGTGGCTGAAATCGTATTGTTTCGTGCTTGCGTCATAGATGGCGAGCGGGAAAGGTCCGTCGAAAATCTCCGCGAGGGCACTTGCTTTGATCCAGAGCGCTCCCGTTCGGTCGGGGACCCGCAGAAACAGGCGCTTGGGTTGTTGCGGAGCGGGCGTAGCCGATGTGGCAGGCGTTGCGGCGGGCGCGTTCCCCTGCCTCTCGGCGGTACGGTTGGGAGACGGCGCAGGCGCTTTTTCCGCAGGCTCGCGGAAGGACGCGTTGTCGGTCAGCTCCTCCATACGGTTTACCAGAATCTTCGGCGGCTCGTCCTCGCGCAGGGAAACGGTTCCCGTAACCGCCACGGCAAGGTCCGTGCGCACCAGATGGGCGCTTTCGGCAAACTGCCGCGCAAAGACCACGCATTCGATCTCGCCGTACTGGTCCTCCAGACGGAAGAACGCCATGCGGTCGCCGCTTTTCGTGTTTTTCAGCGTTACGCCGGTAATCATACCCGCAACCGTCACGCGTTGCTTTTCCTGCGGCGCGGCATTCTCCCCGACCAGTTCCGCAATCGGCGTGGGAGACAGCACCCCGAGGTGTCGGCTGTAACTGTCAAGCAATTGTCCGGAGAAGAACATCCCCGTTGCCTCGCGCTCCATCAGCAGTTTGTCACGCGGGGAGAGGTCCGGAAGGGGCGGATAATCGAACATCTGCGCCTTCTCTCCGCCGGGGGCGGCAAGCATCGAAAACATATCCAACTGCCCCACAATGTTGTTTCTCCCCTTTTCGGCGGCTTGGTCGATGATGCGCTCATACGAGGCAAGCAGGCGACTGCGGAACACGCCGAGGCGGTCGAAAGTTCCCGCCTTGATCAGCGCCTCCACCATGCGTTTATTGAGGCTTCCCGCGTCCATACGGTTGATAAAATCCTCAAACGAGGCAAATTTTCCGCGCCTGCGTTCGTCCAGAATCTGCTCCAGAAACTGCCGTCCCACATTGCGGATGGCAAGCAGACCGAAGCGGATATCCCCGTCCGCCACCGCGAATTCCACGCGGCTTTCGTTGATATCGGGCGGCAGGACGCGGATTCCGCGCCCCGTGCATTCCGCAATATACTCTGCGACCTTGGTCTGGTTGCCGAGGACGCTGGTCAGGAGGGCGGAAAGGTACTCGCAGGGGTAATGCGCCTTGAGATATGCGGTACGGTAGCAGAGCACCGCATAAGCCGCCGCATGGGATTTGTTGAACGCGTAGTTTGCGAAGCTCTCCATATCCGAGAAGAGTTTTTCCGCCACCGCCGCCTCCACGCCGCGCTCCACCGCGCCCGCAACGAAGGTTTCGCGCTCCGCCATCAGCACGGCTGCTTTCTTTTTGGACATCGCGCGGCGCACAACATCCGCGTGCCCGAAGGTATATCCCGCGACCTCGCGGAAAATCTGCATGACCTGCTCCTGATAAACCACGCACCCATAGGTGGAGCGCAGAATCGGCTCAAGCAGCGGCGTGGCATAGGTCACCTTTTCGGGATGGTGGCGGCACTCGATAAAGGTGGGAATGGAGTCCATCGGTCCGGGTCGGTAAAGCGCGATGGCGGCAATGATGTCGTCGATACGCTCGGGGACCAGATTCATCAGCATCTGCCGCATTCCGCCCGACTCCAGCTGAAACACGCCCGATGTCTTGCCCGAGGCGATCAGCCGATAGGTTGCCGCATCGTCCTGCGGGAGCTTTTCCAGATCGAAATCCGGCTCTTTTTCGCGGATCCGCACCTCCGCATCGTGCAGGATTGTCAGGTAGCGGAGCGCGAGGAAGTCGAACTTTAGCAGTCCCAGTTTCGCCACGGTGTCCATATCGTACTGCGTGACAACGGTTCCGTTGCTCAGCGCCAGCGGCACATATTCCGCCACGCGTTTATCGGTGATAACGATTCCCGCCGCATGAATCGACACATTGCGCGGCATTCCCTCAAGGGTCATGGCGGTGTCAATCAGTTTTTTCACGCTTTCCGAGCCTTCGTACAGTTTCTTCAGTTCGGGCAGTCTGAGCGCCGCCGACAGCGTGACATTCGGCTCCTGCGGAACCGCGCGCGCCACAACATCCACATCACCGTACGGCATTCCGAGCGCCCGCCCGACATCGCGCACGGCGGCTCTGGCGGCAAGGGTACCGAAGGTGATGATCTGCGACACATGGTCCTGTCCGTAGCGCCGTCCGACATAGTCGATCACCTCATCGCGGCGGTTGTAGCAGAAGTCCACATCAATATCGGGCATACTCACCCGCTCGGGGTTAAGGAAACGCTCGAACAGCAGGTCGAAACGGAGCGGGTCAATATCGGTAATGCCGAGAGCGAACGCGACAAGGCTTCCCGCGCCCGATCCTCTTCCGGGACCTACGGGGATGTCCTGCGACCGCGCGTAATTCACATAGTCCTGCACGATGAGGAAGTAATCCTCATACCCCATCTGCAGAATGACCGACAGTTCATATTCCAGTCTCTCGCGGTACTCCCGCTCCGGATGCTCCGCGAAGGTGATATGCCCCTTTTTCACGCGATCCGCAAAGCCCGTTTCGGTGCGCTCGCGCAGGTAGGTCTGTGCATCCTTTCCCGCAGGACACGGGAATTTCGGCAGGTAGGTGGTATCGAAATCGAAGCTGACCTCGCACCGTTCGGCGATCCGCCGGGTATTTTCCAACGCTTCGGGATATGCCTTAAAGGTCATGGTCATTTCGTTGGTGTCCTTGAGGTAGAACTCGTCGGTTGCGAACGCGGCGGGGCGACCCATATCGGTGGTGGTATTGGTCTGGATGCACATCAGGACCGCCTGCGCATTCGCGTCCCGGCGGCGCAGGTAGTGGCAGTCGTTTGTGGCAACCAAGGGCAGATCACAGTCCTTTGCGAGGTCGACCAGCATGGGGAGCATGGTACGCTGTTCCGCAAGTCCGTGATCCTGAATCTCGATATAGAAATGCTCGGGACCGAAGATTTCGGCATAGCGCAATGCGGTTTCCTTTGCGCCCTTATAGTTGCCTTTTGCCAGCTGTTTGGGAATCTTTCCGCCGAGACAGGCGGACAGAGCGATCAGCCCGCCGTGATAGCGGCGCAGAAGCTCCTCGTCCACGCGGGGTTTGTTATAGAAGCCCTCGGTAAAAGAAAGCGACACCATCTCTGAAAGGTTCCGGTAGCCCTCGTTGTTTTCGCAAAGCAGAACAAGATGGTCGGCATAGCCGTCGGCACCTGCGGTCTTTTCGAACCGCGAGGAATGCGCGACATAGACCTCGCATCCGATGATGGGCTTCACGCCCGCGTTCCGACACGCCTGCCAGAATGCGACCGCGCCGTACATCACGCCATGGTCGGTGATTGCCACCGCCTCCTGCCCGCACTCCTTCACTCTCGCGGGGATGTCCGCGATCCTGCACGCGCCGTCCAGCAGGCTATATTCGCTGTGCAGATGCAGATGGACAAATCCGTTCATACATCCTCCTTTCCGGGCATTGTGAAATCGGTTCAGCCCTCCACCGCGCGGCGGATGAGAGCCTGCGTCTGATCGATACTTCCCGCCGCGCTGACCGTAACGATGCGGTCACGGTCCTTCAGCAGCCCGATGACCTGAAGAAACTTCGCCCGAACCGCCGCGAGCTTTTCGCGCGTTTCGTAAATTTCGTGGGCTTCCCCTCTCTCATCGATCCGCGCAAGGCTTTCCTCGGGCGTCAGATCCAGAAACACGCAAAGGTCGGGGCGACGGATCGCGGGGCAGGAAAGGTTCATTTCCATCACCCATGACAGGTCCGTTTCGCTTCCCTGATATGCCAGCGTCGAATAGTAGTAGCGGTCACAGATGACATCCGCCCCGGAAGCCAGAAGCGTTTCGATTCCGTCCGGCGCGGTGTTGTGACGGATGCGGTCCAGCACGAACAGCGCCGCCAGTTCGCACGGCGTGCTCGGGACCGCTCCCGACAGTGCGCGGCGGAGCATTTTCCCCGTCTCGCCGTCGGTCGGCTCGGCGGTTACCGCAACGCGCCTGCCAGACTGTCTCAGGTAATCCGCCAGAAGCGAAATGTGCGTGGTCTTGCCCGCGCCGTCGATTCCCTCGAACACGATAAATCTTCCGCGTTCCATGTCAGTCCTCCGTTTTCCGCAACGCTCCCAGAGCGTCGATCTCTTCCTGAAGCCGCCGCAGTTCCTGCGCAACGGGGTCCGGAATGTGGATCTGATCCATATCGTCCACCCGCTGTCCCCCGCGCCGCACCACTTTGGCGGGGATTCCGACCGCCGTGCTGTCGGCAGGCACCTCATGCAGCACCACTGCGTTTGCCGCAACCTTACTGCCCGAGCCGATGGTCACGGGTCCCAATATCTTTGCGCCCGCGCCGACCATCACATTGTCCCCGAGCGTCGGATGCCGCTTGCCGATATCCTTGCCGGTCCCC
>CAKSUH010000151.1 GCA_934500855.1 uncultured Eubacteriales bacterium | reverse complement strand
GGGCAACGCCCCGCGACCTCTACTCACCCCCTCTTCCGCATCGACAGCAGCAGAATGCGCTCGCAGAGGTCGGGGTAAGAGATGCCGACGGCGGCAGCTTCCTGCGGGAGCAGACTGGTCGGGGTCATGCCCGGGAGCGCGTTTGCCTCCAGGCACCACGGCGTACCGTTTGCATCCAGAATGAAATCGAAGCGCGCGTAACCGTCAAGGCGCAGAGCCTCGAAAGCGCGGAGGGAAAGAGAAGCAAGGAGGTCGGTAACCTCATCGGGAATCTCTGCAGGACAGATTTCAAGCGTTGTGCCCTGATATTTGTTTCTGTAATCATAAAAACCGCTGTTCGGGATAATCTCAACCGGAGGAAGCGCGCGACCGTCCAGAACGCCGACCGTCAGTTCCCGACCGACAATCTTTTTCTCCACAAGAACGCGCCGCCCCCACTTTGCCGCATCGGACAGCGCCGCTTCCAACGCCGCACGGTCGGAAACAATCGAAACACCGACGCTGGAGCCGCAGTTGTTCGGCTTCACCACGCAGGGCAAGCCGATCTGCGCAATCAGGTCATCGGGATTCCCGTCCGCCGTGTCATACCAGACCCATTCGGGCGTCGGAATATCCGCGTCACGGAAGAGCCGCTTGGAAAGCTCCTTGTCCATGGCAAGCAGACAGCCAGCGTAACCGGATCCCGTGTAACCGATGCCGCAACTGTCCAGAAATGCCTGAAGCTGACCGTTCTCTCCCATTCCGCCGTGAAGCGCAAGGAAAACCCGATCGGCGGCTTGGCAAAGGCGCGCGACATTCGGTCCCACCAATGCGTTTCCAATGCCGACCTCGCGGCGGAGCGCCTCCAGATCGGGAACCCGATCGGTCACGGTGTGCGAGTAGCGTTCCTCCCCGCGAAAGAGGGTGTCAAGGTCCTCGGGAAGATCCCGCATCCCGCGGTAGACATCCAACAGCAGGACCCGGTGTTCCTTTTCCATCAACGCATTGGCAATCAGACTTCCCGAACTGAGCGACACCTCGCGCTCGGGGGAAAGACCGCCTGCAAGTACAACAATTTTCATAGTTTCACTCCCGATTCGATAAACTGTTATTATGATATGCGCCGCGCGTCAGAACGGCAACACGATCCTGCCCGCCGAGATCCCGCTTTACCTCGCAGGCAAATCCGTGTGACGCGGCAAGCACGCGGATTTCCTCGCCCTGATCGTACCCGATCTCAAACAGGCAGAAACCGCCGTCGTTGAGGCTCGTCTCCGCAAGCCGCAACAGCGCACGGTAAAAGACCAGACCGTCCGCGCCGCCGTCCAACGCCATGCGCGGCTCGTGCCGCACCTCCGCCGAGAGCGTGTCCACCACCTCCGAGCGGATATAGGGCGGATTGGAAAGAATCGCGTCAAAGCGCCCGAGTTCTTCGGGGGCGGCGGTCAGCAGGTCGGCGCGAAGCAGACGAAAACGGTCGGAAACGCCGTTCCGCACCGCATTTTCGGCGGCAATCTCCAAAGCCCCCTGTGAGAGATCCACGCCCAAAGCGCGGGTATCGGGGCGTTCCGTCAGCGTTGCAATCCCGATACATCCGCTTCCCGTGCAAAGGTCGGCAAAAAATGCCCCGTGCGGCAGGCGGCGGATTGCTTCCTCAACCAGCACCTCGGTGTCGGCGCGCGGAATGAGACAATCGGGAGAAACACGAAAGGTTCCGAGACGGAAACTCCATGTCCCGAGAATGTATTGGAGCGGTTCGTGACCGAGCCGACGCGCCAGCGCCTGCTCCAAAACATCGGACCGATAATCACGGTCAGGCTCGGCAAAAAGAGCGAACCGATCCGCGCCGCAAAGATCCTCCAGAAGGCACGCCGCTTCAAATTCCGCAGCCTCTATTCCGCCCTCCGACAGTCGCCCGCACAGTTCCCGATAGGTCATAACAACACCCCGCTTTCCGTTTCGCTTTATTTTATCACATTTTTGCAAAAAAAGAAAGGGCTTTTCTGTTTTTTTTCGGAAAAGCTCTTGCATTTTTTTCGGAAGTATGATATAATACCCGTAAGAATGATTCCGAAAAGCGGTTTCAAACGGAGGATTGAAGAATGAAAAAGCAACAGGAAGTTATGGTCGTGAAGCGGAGCCGCTCCGGTTGGTGGACAGCCATCAAGACTTTGCTCATCCTTGCGGGCTTGGTTTTCATTGCCGTAAAGCTGTATGATAAATTTGTGGCAAAAAAGCAGAAAGCGGTTGACCTGCCGAAGGATACGGATTCCGACGGAGCCGACGCAATGATTGCCGATGATGAGGACGCGGGCTTTACCGCATCCGCATCGGATGTTATCTCGAATCCCGAGAACATGGACTGACCAGACAGACGCGTAACCGTTACGCTTTGACCGGAGGGAGAATGCCGCGGCGTTTTCTCTCCGGTTTCTTCATGAAAGAGAGGAAAAAAGATGGCTAAATACAGACGCGACCGCATCAATGACGAAATGCGGCGGGAAATGATGGAAATTCTGCGCAGAGTCAAGGACCCCCGCGTGCAGGACGCATTTGTCAGCGTAACGGCGGCTGACTGCACGGCAGACCTGAAATATGCAAAAATTTATTACTCTGCCCTTCGGGGGGACGAAAAGGAGCTTGCAAAGGGACTGAAGGCGGCAACGGGATTCATCCGCCGCGAACTGGCGGCGGGGCTGAACCTGCGCATCACGCCCGAACTGACCTTTGTGCGGGACGATTCCATCACCTACGGCGCGCATATTTCGTCGATTCTGAACAAGCTGGATATTACGGATGAAGAAGAACCGACCGGGGACGGTGACGGCAATGTCTGAACGGCACTTCTCCCCCGTTGCGTTTGACGCGCTTTGCGAAAAGCTGACCGAGCGGCAGGACACGCTCCTGCTCCTCCATCGTAATCCGGACGGAGACGCGGTCGGGTCGGCGTTTGCCCTGCGCGAACTGCTGACTTCTCTCGGCAGTCGCGCGTGGTGCGTGTGCGAGAGCGAAATTCCCGAGCGCCTGCGCTTTCTCTCCGCGCCCGCGCAGGAAAGCGTTCTGCTCTCATCGGTCCCGGCGGATTTCTCCGATGTGAGGATCATTTCGGCGGATGTCGCCTCCCCCGCCCAACTCGGCGCTCTGCGCGAACGGTTTGAAACAAGGACCGATTTCATGATCGACCATCACGGAACAGGAACCCCGTTCGCCGATTTTTATACCGATCCGCGTGCGGCGGCAACGGGCGAAATTGTCTTTGATGTAATCCGTCGGACGGAACGCGAAGGGCGGACACATCTGACCGCGCGCATGGCGGAATTGCTCTATGCCGCAATCAGCAGTGACACGGGGTGCTTCCGATACTCCAATGTTACGCCCGACACGCACCGTCGCGCGGCAGAACTGGTTGCAACAGGCATCGACTGCGCGGGTATCAACCACCGCCTGTTCGATTCCAAACCGCTCGGTCAACTCCGAGCCGAAGCAATGGGCGCGGAGCATCTGCGCGTCAGCCATAACGGGCGGGTCGCACTGATCGCCGTCTCTCATGCGGAACGGGTCGCGGCAGGGCTTGCGGATCAGGATCTGGAGACCGTAATCGATGTGGCACGCTCTCTCGCCGGCGTTGAGGTCGCAATTTCACTTCGGCAACCGACCGAAGATGGCATTTTCCGCGCGTCGCTCCGTTCGTCCGGCACCTATAATGTTGCGGCGCTGTGCGCGGAATTCGGCGGAGGCGGGCATGAAAAGGCGGCGGGCTGTACAATCTGCGCACCCGATATCGAAAGCGCGGCGGCAATGCTCACAAATGCAATCCGATTTTCCGATTCAAACTGAATAAAGACCTTCCAAGCGGTCCATGATGGTATCATCAAAACCGATTGGGAGGTCTTGTTTTTATGCAAAAAAGAGTGATAGCGGTCGTACTGATCCTGACGGCGGTCCTGCTGACGGTGGGTCTGTTTCCGGTTCACGGGGAAGCAAAAATTTACGAAAGCGTGGTCCGTCTCCATGTGCTGGCGAATTCCGACAGCGAGGAGGATCAGGCGCGGAAGCTGAAGGTGCGGGACGCGATTCTGGAAGTTACCGCACCGCTTCTTGACGGATGCCCCGACCGCGACACGGCGGAAACGCTGTTGCGGGAGCACGAAGCGGACATTCTCGCCGCCGCGCATGAAGCATTGATTTCGGACGGGCGGGACGAAGCGGTATCGATCCTCTTCGGCATCGAAAGCTACCCCGAACGCTCCTATGACAGCTTCTGTTTCCCCGCGGGCGAGTATCTCTCCATGCGGGTCTGCATCGGCGCGGCGGCGGGAAAGAACTGGTGGTGCTGTCTCTATCCTCCGCTCTGCCTCGGTGCGGCAAGCGTTTCGCGGGACAAAGCCGAAGAGGAATTCATTTCGGTCGGACTGACCCCCTCGCAGTACCGCGTGATTACCGAGACCGACCGCCCCGTCTACCGTGCGCGCTTCAAGTTGTTGGAACTGTTCCGCAATCTGCGCTGACAGCCGAAACGGGGAAATTTCCCGTTTTTGCTTGACAAGGCAGGCAAATTGGTGTATAATAAAGACGGCTTCGTTG
>CAKSUH010000150.1 GCA_934500855.1 uncultured Eubacteriales bacterium | reverse complement strand
GGGGAAGGACACCCTCCGAAAGGGGGTCCTTCCCCCTCCAAGGTCTTTCTCACTCTTCCTCTCGCAACACCAACTCCCCGCCAAAGACAGAGCGGTAGAGGTCGCACATCCGATTTACGGGGAGCCCCACCACATTGAAGTAGTCGCCGTCAATCCCGCGAATGAAAGAGGCCGCAAGACCCTGAATCGCGTAAGCGCCCGCCTTGCCGAACGGCTCGCCGCTCGCAATGTAGGAAGCGATCTCCCGCTCGGTCAGGGGCGCGAATTCCACCGCCGTCACCGCATGGGAGACCGCCTCGACTCCATCCCTGCAAAGCCAGATGCCGCTCACCACCTCGTGCCGCCTGCCCGAGAGCATCGAAAGCATCCGATGCGCATCGGCGGCATCCCGCGGCTTGCCGAGAATCTCGCTGCCGCAGAATACCGTCGTGTCCGAGGCAATCAGCAGCTTTCCCGATACATCCTCGCCGCGAGCCGCCAAAAGATCCCGCACCGCGCACCCCTTTCGCGCACTCAGCTCCTCCGAGAGCCGCGCAGGGTCGGTCTCCTCCGTCCGCTCGTCCGCGTCGGAAACAACCACCTCAAATTCCAGCCCGAGATGCGCCAGAATTTCGCGCCTGCGCGGAGATCCCGACGCAAGAATACAACGCTGCATCAAACCTTATTTCTTCGCCTTCAGCGCAACCGCCGCCTTTGCGCGCTCCGCAATGTGCGCCGCCGTCAGACCGTAGCGCTCAAGAAGCGCGGGAACCGTACCCGAATGCCCGTAGGTGTCGTTCATGCCCACGCGCAGAACCGGAACGGGATACCCCTCGGCAACCGTCTCCGCAACCGCACCGCCGAGACCGCCGATGATGTTGTGCTCCTCCGCCGTGACAATCGCTCCCGTTTCGCGCGCCGCCGCAAGCAGAATGTCGCGGTCAATCGGCTTGATGGTGTGAATGTTGATCACGCGCGCGCTGATACCGTCCTTCGCAAGCATCTCGCGCGCCTCAAGCGCCATCCCGACCATAATGCCCGTGGCAACCAGCGTCACATCCTTGCCGTCCGCCAGCATCACACCCTTGCCGAGTTCAAACCGATAGTCGGGGCGGTCATTGATCACCGGAACCGCGAATCTGCCGAAGCGCAGATAGAACGGTCCCTTCGTCTCCAACGCGGTTTTGACCGCCGCGCGGGCTTCCACCGCATCGGACGGAACCACAACGGTCATGCCCGGAATCGTGCGCATGAGGGCGATGTCCTCGTTGCACTGGTGCGTTGCGCCATCCTCGCCAACGGTAATGCCCGCGTGCGTTGCGCCGATCTTGACATCCAGGTGCGGGTAGCCGATGGAGTTGCGGACCTGCTCGAAGGCTCTGCCCGCCGCGAACATCGCAAAGGTGGACGCAAACACGGTCTTGCCCGTGGTTGCAACGCCCGCCGCAACGCTCATCATGTTCCCCTCGGCAATGCCGCAGTCGAAGAACCGCTCGGGGTGCGCCTTTTTGAACTTGACCGTCTTGGTCGCCTCCGCAAGGTCTGCGTCCATCACAATGTAATCATACTGATCGGCGAACTCGACAAGCGCGTCGCCGTATGCTTCTCTGGTTGCAATTTTGTCTGCCATTTTCCTATCCCCCTTATTTCGTCAGCTCTGCCAGTGCGGCGGCGTACTGCTCATCGTTCGGAGCGGTGCCGTGCCACTTGACTTGATTCTCCATAAAGGAGACGCCCTTGCCCTTGACCGTTTTCGCGATGATGGCGGTGGGCTTGCCCTTGACGGTCTTTGCCTCGTTGAATGCTTTTTCCAGCGCGTCGAAGTCGTGTCCGTCAACCGCGATGACATGGAACCCGAACGCTTCCAGCTTCTTGTCATGCGGCGTGGGGTTCATGACCTCCGCCACGGGACCGTCGATCTGGAGTCCGTTCCAGTCCACAATCACGCAGAGGTTGTCCAGCTTGTAGTGCGAGGCGAACATGCACGCCTCCCAGACCTGACCCTCTTCGCTCTCGCCGTCACCGACAACGGTGTAAACGCGGTAAGTTTTGCCCGCAATCTTGCCCGCAAGCGCCATACCCGCCGCCGAGCTGATGCCGAGTCCGAGCGACCCGGACGACATATCCACGCCGGGAGTCAGGGTCATATCGGGATGCCCCTGCAGGCGGGAATCCAGCTTGCGCAGCGTGGTCAGTTCGGACACGGGGAAATAGCCTCTGTTCGCCAGCGCGGCGTAAAGCCCCGGAGCGCAGTGACCCTTGGAGAGGACAAAACGGTCGCGGTCCTCCCATGCGGGATCCTCGGGCTTGATGTTCAGTTCGGAAAAATACAGATACGCGAGGATGTCCGCGATGGAAAGGGACCCGCCCGGATGCCCCGATTTTGCGGCGTGGGTTTCTTCAATCACGCCGATGCGGATATTTCTTGCCGCGTTTTCAAGCAATGCTCTTTCAGATGCTTCCATTTCAGTCCTCCGAAAAAATAAATGTTTCCCCTTTATTATAAAGCATACGGGCGGAAAAGTCAAGAGCTTCCGCACTTTTTCGCCCCTTTGCACCGAAAAAGAATTGACGCGCCGACGCTGTTGCGGTAAGACGGAACGCGAGAATCCAACGCCGGGGAACGGTAAAAAAGAACGGTTCCGGACCGCCCGAAAAATCCGGAGCACGATGCTTCCCCCATCCCCGCCCGCATCCGCAAGGAAACGGTGAAAGGAATGAGGGAAGAGAAAGAACACCGATGAGGGCAGGACCCCTTTCGGAAAGGGGTCCTGCCCTCAATGCTTTTCCGCATCACACCATCAGGTACTTCACTCCTGCGAGCGACTCGCGGGAATCGGCGGCAGGAGCGGCTGCCAGCGCGTTTTTCGAGCAAAGCGAAGCAACGGGAACATGGTAGCGCTTCGCAACCTGCCAGAGCGTATCGTCTTTGGCGGGATAGCAAACCGTAAAGACCGCGCCGGGTGCCTGCCACGGCTCGCCCTGCACCGCTTCCGCCAGAACCGATACCGTCCGCTCGCCGCGCAGGGTCCCGCTGACCGCAATCTCCGCGTCAAGCGCCAGTTTTTCCCCGTCAATCCGCGCGCGGCATCCGATGACCTCGGCGCAAAGTTCCGAAGCCGTTATGACGGTTACCGCCGCGCCGTCCGTCTCGTAACGCACGGGAAGCTCCGCCTCCTGTACCGTGTAGTCCTCCCCCGTTGCAAGCACCAGTCGGAACCGACATTTGCCCGAACAGCAGAGCTTCCCGCGGTCTGCCGCCGTTTCGGTCAGCGTCACGGTTCCGTCCGCGTCCACAACCCGCGCGCCGCTCGGGATGCCGACCTCCTCAAGCGACAGCATGCGGTTGACCGAGAAATTCCCGCATACGCACCCAAGCGACAGCGGAACGGGAATCTCCCGCGTTGCCGTTGCGCACTCGGCTTCGGTGGAATATGCGTCCCGCAACAGCGAGACCGTCTCGTTCCGTTGCGCGCGGACCGACAGAACGACCGTTACATCGCAGTCAATCTTTCCGTCCTCCACCGTCACGCGCAAATCGCGGCAGACCCCTGCGGCGCAGACCTCGCAGTTGACCTCCGCACCGTCGGTCGGGACCGTCTGCGAGAACGGCAACCGCCGCTGAATGCCGTAAGTGTCCCCCGTTGCATCGTGACTGCACAGCAACTTCAGACAAACCTCCCCGCGGCAGGTTACGCTCCCGCTTCCCGCATTCGCTTCGGTCACAAAGACCTGCCCATCGGCGGCAATCACGCGCACATCTCCCTCGCGCGGGTCGCAAAGAATTTCATCGCCCAATTCAAGCGGTTCCCCGGTGCCGAGGAAAAGACGCGCAGTCTCGCATTCCTCCGTCAGCCGTTCCATACCCGCCGCCTGCCCGATGGGGTCGGGGATGACCCGCGTTCCCCAAAGCTGTGCGCGCGAACGCAGCCTGCACCGCAGGGTCAGCTTGCGCGGCGCCATGACCCGCCCCGCAACATTCTCGGCTTGGCTGTCAACATCGCAGATCAGCCCCTCGCCCGCATCAAAATCGGCGGGTAACTCAACGGGAAACGCAAAGCGGTACTCCACGGTTTGGTTCGCGCAGTAAAGCGTGCCGTCCGCGCCCGAGTACAGAATGCTGTAATCCACCGTTCCCGAGCACTCCGCGCTCCCCGCGCCGATGTAAGTGTCCGCAGGCGACACCCTTGCCTGCACGCGCAACAGCCGCTTGATCTCCGGCTGATAGTCGGGCAGGTCGAAGTCCTCCGATAACTCCGTAACGATCTGCCGCTCCCCCAACGGCGCCTGCATCCGCGCGGTCTGCCGCTGTTCGTTTTTCCTCTGATTATTTCGGTTCATCTCCGTCGCTCCTTTACCGTTTTTTACTCCATTCTATGCCCCCCGTATCCAAAATAGACCTCCAAAACAAAAAGCCCCGTCCTGCAAAAGCAGGATTGGGGACGGTGATTCAGGCGTATCCCTTACGCGAGTGCCGATGTCCCGCAGGCGGGATCTCGGCACCTGCATAACAATCAGCATCCGAAACGGTTTTATACCAATAAATCAAGCGCGATAGCCGCACTTTTTGCCGCCACGCACCTCCCAATCCGACAAAAAACTTCCCCCAT
>CAKSUH010000149.1 GCA_934500855.1 uncultured Eubacteriales bacterium | reverse complement strand
TCGGCAAGGTGCTCCTCGGTGAACGGGATGCAACGCGACTTTACGCCGCCCGTGACATCCTTCAGCTTCTCCTCGCATTCCGTCTCACCGCACCACATCGCGCGGATGTAGCCCGACTTGTTGGCGGCAATGTCAAGGAATTCCTCATAGCTGTGCGCGTCATAGGTGCGGTTGTTGCGGTTTTCCAGCGCGCGCTGATACAGCTCATCATGCACCTTCTGCAGTGCGGCATTCACCGCCTCGGTCAGATTGTCAAGGCTCACGACCGTCTTTTCTCTTGTCACGCGGCTGACCAACACGCAGGTGTTGCTTTCAATGTCGCGCGGTCCGATCTCCAGACGGAGCGGAACGCCCTTCATCTCATACTGGCTGAACTTCCAACCCGTGGAATTCTCGCTGTCGTCCAGTTTGACCCGCAGGGTCTTGGCAAGCTCCGCGCGCAGAGCCTCCGCCTTTTCCAGTACGCCTTCCTTATGTTGGGCAACGGGAATGATGACCACCTGAATCGGCGCTACGCGAGGCGGCAGAATCAGACCGTTGTTGTCTCCGTGGGTCATGATAATTGCGCCGATGGAGCGCGTCGACACCCCCCACGAGGTCTGGTACGGGTAGCGCAGCTGATTGTCGCGCCCCGTAAAGGTAATACCGAACGCTTTTGCAAAACCGTCACCGAAATAGTGCGAGGTTCCGCCCTGAAGCGCCACGCCGTTGTGCATCATCGGCTCGATGGTATAGGTCTCCTCCGCACCCGCGAACTTCTCCTTTTCGGTCTTGCGCCCCGTATAAGCGGGAATCGCCAGCGCCTCGGCGTAGAAGTCCTCGTAAACCTTCAGCATCCGCATGGTTTCTTCGCGCGCTTCCTCAGGCGTTTCATGCATGGTGTGACCTTCCTGCCACAGGAACTCCGAGGTACGGAGGAACGGGCGGGTGGTCTTTTCCCAACGCACGACATTGCACCACTGGTTGTAGAGCTTCGGCAGGTCGCGGTAGGACTGAATGATATTCTTGTAATGCTCGCAGAACAGCGTCTCGGAGGTCGGGCGAACGCAGAGCCGCTCGGTCAGTTGCGTTGTTCCCCCAACCGTGACCCATGCGCACTCGGGCGCAAAGCCCTCCACATGGTCCTTCTCCTTCTGCAGCAGACTTTCGGGAATGAACATCGGCATATAGACATTCTCATGCCCCAGTGCCTTGAATCGTGCGTCAAGGTCGTGCTGAATGTTCTCCCAGATCGCGTAGCCGTAGGGACGGATGACCATACAGCCCTTCACGCCGGAGTAATCCACCAGCTCGGCTTTTTTCACCACATCGGTATACCACTGCGCAAAATCCACATCCATCGATGTGATCTGCTCCACCATTTTCTCGTTGTTCTTTCCCATGTCAAAAAAATCCTTTCCGAATGCAAAAATCGGTAATCCGCGGCTTTCCCGTATCATTTCCCCGATTTTCCTGATACTTATATATTATATCTCCTATATTATATCTCCATTGTGGGGAATTGTCAAGCCTTTTTCTTGAGAACGGAGTGAAAAACGGATGAAAATACGGGTTTGCGGGCTGGATTTTGACGATATCGGGACCGAGCACGCGGTACGCGCGGCGCTGTCGGACGGCGACCGTTGCTTTGCGGTTACGCCGAACGCGCTGATGTTGGAGGACTGCGCGCGTTGTCCCGCACATCTGCGTCTTTTGTCGGGCGCCTCGCTGATTCTGCCGGACGGCAACGGCGTACTGCGCGCGGCGGCACGGCTGGGAACGCCGTTTGTGCACGGACGGGTGGCGGGAATCGACTTCGGCGAAGCGCTCCTGCGTGCCTGCGCCGCACGCGGCGAACGCGTCTTTCTGCTCGGAGGTGCAGACGGCGTGGCGGCACGCGCGGCGGAAAATCTGCGGCGGCGGATTTCCGGCCTTACGGTTGTTGGGTCCTATTGGGGCTACTTTGACCGCGAGGGCGAGGAAAACCGCAATCTGATTTCGGTCATCCGCGCCTGCCGCCCCTCGGTCCTCCTTGTCTGCCTCGGCTATCCCATGCAGGAGGAATGGATTGCCCGCAACCTGCCCCGGCTCCCCTCGGTTCGGGTGGCGGCGGGGCTTGGCGGCAGTCTGGATGTCTGGGCGGGCGATGTCCGGCGCGCCCCATCCGCATGGCAAAAAGCGGGCTTGGAATGGGCATGGCGGATGCTCCGGGAGCCGCGCAGACTGAAAAACCTCCCGGCTCTTCTGCACTTTTCCCGCCTTTGCCGCCTGAAATCGGGCGAAACCGACAGCAAAATGCACACAGAAGCGGGTCAAGGCTCCCTCAACTTGAATAAATGTAACGAAAATGATAATTTTGAGTCAAAGCCCTTGTAAGTTTCGGAAAAATGAGGTAAAATATATCTGTATGAAAAGGACGACCCCTCGGGGCTGTTCCGACTCAGAATTTTTTTAACGGAGGATTCATTCCAATGGCAAATGTAAAAGTTGCAATCAACGGTTTCGGCCGCATCGGTCGTCTGGCGTTCCGTCAGATGTTCGGCGCAAAGGGCTACACCGTCGTTGCGATCAACGACCTGACCAAGCCCTCTATGCTGGCTCACCTGCTCAAGTACGACTCGGCTCAGGGTAAGTACAATCACGAGGTTTCGGCTGATGACGAAGCAGGCACGCTGACCGTCGACGGCAAGGTCATGAAGATCTATGCCGAGAAGGACGCGAAGAACTGCCCGTGGAAGAAGCTGAAGGTCGATGTCGTTCTGGAATGCACCGGCTTCTATACTTCCAAGGAAAAGTCGATGGCGCACATCGAAGCAGGCGCAAAGAAGGTTGTTATTTCCGCTCCCGCAGGCAATGACCTCAAGACCATCGTTTACAGCGTCAACGAAAAGACCCTGACCCCCGAGGACAAGATCATTTCCGCCGCTTCCTGCACCACCAACTGCCTCGCTCCCATGGCGAAGGCGCTCAACGATTACGCTCCCATCCTGTCGGGTATCATGACCACCGTTCACGCTTTCACGGGCGACCAGATGGTTCTGGACGGACCGCACAGAAAGGGTGACCTCCGCCGCGCCCGCGCCGCTTCGGTCAACATCGTTCCGAACTCCACCGGCGCCGCAAAGGCAATCGGTCTGGTTATCCCCGAGCTGAACGGCAAGCTCATCGGCTCCGCTCAGCGCGTTCCGGTTCCCACGGGCTCTACCACCATTCTCGTGGCGGTTGTCAAGGGACATGACATCACCAAGGAAGGCATCAACGCCGCTATGAAGGCGCAGGCTTCCGATTCCTTCGGCTACAACGAGGATCAGATCGTCTCCTCCGATATCGTCGGCGAGACCCACGGCTCGATCTTCGATGCAACCCAGACCATGGTCACCAAGATTGATGACGACACCTACCAGGTGCAGGTCGTTGCATGGTATGACAACGAGAACTCCTACACCAGCCAGATGGTTCGTACCATCAAATATTTCGCAGAGCTTCAGTAATTCCGATCCGAAAAGCTCTGTCCTCTCTCCCCTGTCCGCTTCGGCGGGCAGGGGATTTTTTCCGTATCCCCTTGCAAAACCGAACAGAGTATGATATAATAGCCTCATGAAGTGTATTTTTCTTTATAACCCCCACGGCGGCAGGGGGAAAATTGCAAAAAAACTGCCCTACATCATCAAAAAATTGCGCCACCGATACGAAGCCGTGGATGTCTACGCCTCCCGCGCTCCGGGAGATTTCACGCGCAAAATCCGCGTATTTGCCGCCGACTACGACTGCATTGTCTTTGCGGGCGGCGACGGAACCTTCAATGAGATTCTGCAGGGCATCGGCGATATGGAGAATCCTCCGCTCCTCGGCTACATTCCGAGCGGGACGGTCAATGATGTGGCACACAGTCTGGGGATTCCGCGCTACAGTCTGCGCCGTGCACTGAATGTGGTTCTGGAGGGACGCGAGGAACGGTTGGACTGTATGTTGGTCAACGGGTCGCGTTACGCGATGTATTCGGTTTCGGCGGGTGCGTTCACGAGCGCCTCCTACACCACGCCGCAGAAAAACAAGCGGAGCATGGGCGCTTTGGCTTACGGGTTGGAGGGAATGCGGAAAAATTTATTATTCCGCGTTTTTCCGATTCATGCCGCAAGTACCGACACGGAGTTGGCGACCGAATGCGTGTTTGCGTTGGTCATGAACGGCAGATGTGTGGCGGGGTTACGCATGAACCCGGGCGGCTCGATGAGCGACGGGCTTCTGGAGGGGGTTGTCATCCGTCAGGAAAAGAATCCGTCTCTGCCGAACCGCTTACGGGCGCTCTTCACGGTTGCAACGCTTTTCATTTTCGGCTACCGTTACAAGCAGAACAACATTGCGCACTTTCCGAGCGGGACGATACGCTTTGAAGTTCCCGACGATGTGGTATGGAACTTCGACGGCGAGCGCGGCATCTGCGGCGACATTGAAGTGGCTGTTGTCCCCCGCAAGGTCCGTCTCTTGGTACCGAAGAAAGCGAAGAAGGTGTAGAAAGACCTTGGAGGCGCAGGAGAAGACCTTGGAGGGAGAGGGGCACCACTTGAAAGAGGCGCCCCTCTCCCTCCAAACCTCCCACACCCTCCGAGAACTTCCCCGCAGGACCCCGCCGTTTCGGGAGCGAAAAGTTGTTTCGCTTTTTGAAGGTGGCGGGGACTTGGGGGA
>CAKSUH010000148.1 GCA_934500855.1 uncultured Eubacteriales bacterium | reverse complement strand
TTTCTCGGCGGTCGGGGTGACCATGATCTGCCCGTTTCTCGGGATCGATTCGCCTGTGACGGTTGTTCAGATGCTCTGGATCAATCTGATTATGGACACTCTCGGCGGGTTGGCGTTTGCGGGAGAGCCGCCCTTGCAGGCGTATATGCGCGAGCCGCCCAAGCGGCGGGACGAGAGCATTCTGAACCGCTACATGGTCAACGAGATTGCCCTGCTCGGCGGCGCGACGGTTGCGGTTTGTCTGCTCTTTCTCAAGCACCCTTTGATTACCTCGCAATTCCGCGCGACCGAGGGAAATCTTTGCTTACTGACGGCGTTCTTTGCGCTGTTTATTTTCTCCTCGGTATTCAACTGTTTCAACGCTCGGACCGACCGTTTGGGATTATTTGCGGGGCTTAAGAAAAATCCCGTTTTCCTTGGCATCATGTTGGCGGTTTTGGTCATTCAGCTTCTGTTCGTTTATCTCGGCGGCGCCGTTCTGCGGACCATGCCGCTGACCCCGCGCGAGTTGACGGTTACCATGCTTGTTTCGCTGTCCGTTTTCCCGTTGGAGCTGTTGCGAAAGCTCTTCTGGCGGTTTCTGCACGGGAAAAAGGGGTATTGAGAAAAAAACGGAGTTTTCGCCGGATACGCTTCCGAACCCCCGCGCAACTCACGCCGGAGGCGCTCGCCGTGCCTTTTCCGCCATCCGTGACAAAAGGTCCCTGTCTGCAGCCGGGCTGCAGACAGGGACCTTTTTGGGTCCGAAAAAATCGGTTTTGCAATTGCACCGTCGGAATTGCGCGGTATTGCCTTATCCTCTCAATACAGCTTTGCCCAACGGCGTTTGCGGAGAACGGTGTAAACGACGAGAGCCGCGAGAGCGGCAAGAATCACGCCGCAACAGATGTAAATGCCTTTCCCGATCGTGCTTTCCACCTTCAGTTCTTCCCAAAGATCGTTCAGGAGCGTCAGTTTGTCGGGCGCGAGATTCAGGTATGCCTGCGACTTCACCGTTGAGATGTCATCATAGAGAATCTTCATCGCGTCCTCGTGAATGCTCTCCATGTACTCAACATACTCCTCGTTTTCGGTCACCAGACGGTTCGGGGAAGCGTAGTAGTGGTATTCCGCATTCGCAACCGCAATCTCCTCACTGCACATGAAGTTGATGTACTCCAAAGCCAGATCGTAGTGCTCCGCGTTTGCGGGAATGCACATTGCGTCCACATAAATGTTTGTTCCTTCCTCCGGGTAGTAGAACGCCAGATCCTCGTTGTCCTCGTACATCGAAAGGAAGTCGCCCGCATAGTAGGCGGAGACCGACGCGGAACCGCTCTTCATTTTGTTGAAGATTTCGTCCATGACATAGCCCTGTACGATATCCTTCTGCTTCCGAAGCAGCTCCAGCGCTTCACGCCACTGTTCCTCGGTTGCCTCGTTCACATCGTAGCCGAGATAGTAGAGCGCCGTTCCGAACGCATCACGGCTGTTGTTGAACTGCAGAATGTCGCCGCGCAGGCTCTCGTCCCACATCAAGCCCCAGCTTCCGATGGTCGGGCAGTTTTCGGGGACATTCGCCGTGTTGTAAATCACGCCCACCATGCCGTAGGTGTAGGGGACCGAGTAGGTGTTGCCGTCGTGCGGCTCGTAATAGACATTGTCGCCCTTGAAATCGTCGAAAATGTATTCGTAGTTCGGAATTTTGGAAAGGTCAAGCGGCGCGAGCAGCTTTTCGTCGATCATCCGCTGGATCATGTAATCCGACGGAATGATGACATCGTAGGTCGCCGCTCCGCTGCTGATTTTCGCATACATATCCTCGTTGCTGGAGTAGGTCGAATAGTTGACCCTGACATTTTTGCCCAGCACTTCGCGGCAGTAGCGCTCGAATTCCGCGTTGACATTCAGGGACCCTTCGGAACCGTCCGAAATATACTCGCCCCAGTTGTAAACATAAAGCGTGACGGTCTTTCCGTCGTCCCCGTCCTCCGCCTTCGCGCAGGAAGCCAGCGGCAGGAGCAGAAGCACCGAAGCCGCAAGCAGGCAAAGCAGGCGTTTCATCGTTTTTTTCATGCCTTGACACCTGCCTTTCTTCTCTCCCGCTTCTCGCCGATCGTGCCGGCAAGATTGACCGCAATCAGCAACGCCAGAATCACGAAAATGATCAGCGTGCAGAGCGCATACATACTGAACTTGACCTCATGCGCGGTCTGGTTGTAGATGTAGAGCGGCAGGGTGCGGAAGTCGGGCGAGCTGACGAAGTGGCTGATGACAAAGTCGTCAAGAGACAGCGTGAAGCTCATCATCAGACCCGAAAGAATGCCGGGCAGAATTGCGGGCAGCTCCACACGGAAGAAGGTTCCGGCGGGCGTACAGCCGAGGTCCAACGCCGCTTCGGACAGGCTCTTGTCCATCTGGCGGAGCTTGGGCAGAACCGACAGCGTGACATAGGGCAGGTTGAAGGTTGTGTGCGCAATGAGCATGGTCGGAAAGCCGAGCAGGCTCTTGGAGCCGAGAATTCCCGCCACGCCGACGAACAGAAGCATCATCGAAACGCCGGTTACGATATCGGGGTTCATCATCGGAATGTCGGTAACCGTTTCCACGGCGCGGGAAAACCATTTCCGCCGGGAGCGGTCAATGGCGAGTGCGCAGAGCGTGCCGAGTACCGTTGCGAGCAGGGAGGAGAGTACCGCGAGAATCAGCGAGTTCTTCAGTGCCTTGAGCGCTTCGCCGTCGCGGAACAGTTCGGCATACCAGTGGAAGGTAAAGCCCGAGAACCGGCTCAGACTTCCCGAGCCGTTGAAGGAAAAGAGGATGACAACGATGATCGGCGCGTAGAGGATCAGAAAGATCAGCGCAATGTAAAACTTCGATAAAAATTTCATATCACGATATCCTCCCGACTGTCGGTAAATTTGTTCATCACGGCAAGCGAGATGAGAATCAGGATCATCATGACGAGCGACACGGCGGCACCCGTGTGGTAGGTTACCGCGTTCTGGAACTGCCGCTCAATGGTATCGCCGATGAGGTCGAACGAGCCGCCGCCGAGCTTCTGCGAGATGTAGAAGGTGCTGATGGACGGCACGAACACCATCGTCACGCCCGAAACGATTCCGGGAACGGTCAGCGGCAGGATCACGCGGAACATGGTGCGGACATTGTTGCAGCCGAGATCCGCCGCGGCTTCGACATAGCGGCGGTCCAGCTTGGTGATGGAGGTGTAAATCGGCAGGACCATATAGGGCAGGAAGTCGTAAATCATGCCGAGAATCACGGCGCCCTCGGTTCCGATAAAGGTCAGCTTCCGGAACCCAAGCGTGACGAGGAAGCTCGAGACGATGCCGCCGTTATCGAGCAGAGCCATCAGCGAATAGGTACGGATCAGGAGGCTGATCCACATCGGGAGCATCAGAAGGACCATCAGAAGCCCGCGCGTGCGTTCCTTTGTTTTGGACATACAGTAGGCAAGCGGGTAACCGATGAGCAGGCAGACCGCGGTGGCGATCAGCGAAAAGCCGACCGACATGACAAAGGTCTGCGAATAGGAGGAGAGGGAGGTGATGTTCTCCCATGTGAATGCGCCGTTCCGATCGGTCAGCGCGAAATAAAGAACAAATCCGAGCGGTGCGAGAATGAACAGCACCGACCACAAAATCGGCGGAACCGCCGCAATCCGATCAAATATACTGCGTTTTTTCATTCTTCTTCGACTTCCTCCGTTGCATCCGAGAGCTTGTCCAGCTCGTCGCTGAAAGAGGAGTAGTCCCCGAACATACCCGAGAACTCGGACTTCTTCATGACATGGATTGCGTCGGGGTCGATGGAAAGCCCGATGGTCTGTCCCGCGGACACATAGTCGGTGGACTGGATCATCCACTTGAAGCCGCAGACTTCCACGATGATCTCATAGTGCACGCCCTTGAAGGTCACTCCGGTCACAAGTCCTTTGAGCTGTCCCTTTTCGGGCGCGACCACATCGACATCCTCGGGGCGGATGACGATATCAACCGGCTCATCCTTTCCGAAGCCGCTGTCGAGGCAGTCGAACACCTGTCCCGCAAAGCGTGCGCGGCGGTCTGCGGGCATGGTGCCGTCCAGAATGTTGGATTCTCCGATGAAGTCGGCAACGAAAGCGTTGACGGGTTCGTTGTAAATATCGGTTGGCGTACCGATCTGCTGGATGCGCCCGTTCGCCATGACGACAACGGTGTCGGACATGGAAAGCGCTTCCTCCTGGTCGTGGGTGACGAAGATAAAGGTAATCCCCGTGCGTTGCTGAATGTTCTTCAACTCATTCTGCATATCCTTGCGCAGTTTGAGGTCGAGCGCGGCAAGCGGCTCGTCGAGAAGCAGGACTTTGGGTTCGTTGACCAGCGCGCGCGCGATGGCGACGCGCTGTTGCTGACCGCCCGAAAGCGTTCCCACGCGGCGGCGTTCGAAGCCCCGCAGGTTGACCAGCTCCAGCATTTCCTTAACCTTTTCCCGGATTTCGCTGTCCTTGGTTTTCCGGACCCGCAGACCGAATGCAATGTTATCAAACACATTCAGGTGCGGAAACAGCGCATATTTCTGGAAAACCGTATTGACCTGTCGTCGGTAGGGCGGAAGGTCGTTGATCCGTTTTCCGTCGAAATACACATCCCCCGCATCCGGCGTTTCAAATCCGCCGATGATACGCAGGG
>CAKSUH010000147.1 GCA_934500855.1 uncultured Eubacteriales bacterium | reverse complement strand
CTTTTTCTTTGACCATGTAGGCGCAAAGAGAAAAGCACACTTTGCTTCGCAAAGCTGCAAAAAGAAAGCGCCGCAAGAGAGTGTCGCGCTCTTGACCGCGCCGCCTTTTGAAAAAGGCGGGCGAAAACTTTCACCGCTTTGTCTACAGTCTGCAACCTCCCACATCCGACGGGAGGTTTGCTTTTTTGGTTTCTCTTCAGAAAATTCCCTTTTTCGGGAACGCCTTCTTTTCTTCTTTCCCCCGCTTGCAATCCGCGCAAAAATATGCTATAATGAAATATAGTAAAAAAGCGCGCTGAGCCGCACTGCATATAAGGAGATCTTCATGAAACTGATTCACTGCGCCGACATCCATCTGGACGCTCCGTTGGAGTCGGTCTTTCCGCCCGAGGGCGCACGGGAATACCGTCGGGCAGTTCTTTCCGACTTTTCCACACTGGTCGAAAATGCCGACCGCGACGGTGCGGACGCACTTCTGATCGCGGGCGACCTGTTCGATTCCGACAACACCTCCGAGCGCACCGTGCGTCATGTGCTGGACCTTTTCCGTGCACATCCGAATCTCTCGGTTTTCTACCTCGCGGGAAATCACGACGGCGGCGGGTTTGAGTCCCGCTCCGATCTGCCCGACAATCTCCATCTCTTCGGGAAGGACTGGACCTACTATGATTTCGGCGAAGTCATGATCGCAGGCGGGACCGCTCCCGATCCCACCGCGCTTTCTCTGCCGCCCGATCGCATCAACATTGTTCTGCTTCACGGGCAGGTGCGCGGTTCCGGAAAGAGCGGCGACTACGCCATCTCCTTTTCCAAGCTCAAGAACCGGAACATCGATTACCTTGCATTGGGTCATCTGCACGCCTATCAGGAAGCCACGCTCGACGCGCGCGGAACGGCTTGCTACTCGGGGTGCCTGATGGGACGGGGCTTTGACGAATGCGGCAAAAAAGGCTATGTGCTTCTGGAAACGGTCAACAGCCGTGTGAATCACAAGTTTGTCCCCTTCGCCTCCCGCACCTTCCACGAGGTCCCTTTCGATGTCGGCGGCTACACCTCCCTGCCCGAATTGGAGGGAGCATTGCGGCGGGCGCTTGCGGACATTCCGAAAACGGATTTTTGCCGTCTGGTCCTGAAGGGGCAGGTTGACCCCGAGTGTCCGCCCGACACGGCACAGCTGAAAACCGATTTTGCAGGCAGCTTTGCCCTGCTCCGCATCCGGGACGAAACGGTTTTGCGCATCAATCCGCAAGACTATGAAAACGACATTTCCCTCAAGGGAGAATTCATCCGTCGGGTCCTTGAAGCCGAGCACGATCCGATTGAGCAGGAGCGGATCATCACCTGCGGACTGCGCGCTTTGCGCGGAGAGGAGCCTGAGATATGAAGCTGTTACGGTTGGAAATTCAGAATTTCGGAAAATTCAGCGGATACACCCAAGATCTCACGGGCGGGCTGAACACGCTCTGCGAGGACAACGGCTGGGGCAAAAGCACGCTGGCGGTCTTTATCAAGGCAATGCTTTACGGGCTTCCCGCCACACGCAAAGCCGATCTTGACCTCAACGAACGCCGAAAATACGAGCCGTGGGGCGGCGGAACCTTCGGAGGCAGTCTCTCGTTTGAAAGCGCCAAAGGGCGCTTCCGCATTGAGCGCGTTTTCGGTTCCAAGGAAGCACAGGACGAATTCCGCCTGTTTGATTTCGACACAAACCAACCTTCGGACGCATACGGTCCCGACCTCGGAACCGAGCTGTTCGGCATTGATGCGGACGGGTTTGAGCGGAGCGCTTATCTCTCGGAACGCGCCCTTGATACCAAGAGCGAAAACGCTTCCGTTCTTTCCAAACTGACGGGGTTGATTGAGGATCCCGATGATATCGGCTGTTACGATGACGCTCAGGCACTGATCGACAAGCGCCGCCGTTACTACGAAGTAAAGGGCGGAAGGGGCTACATCTGCGAGCTGGACACCGAGTTCGAAAAAAAGAAACAGGATCTTGCCGAATTGCGGGAAAAAGCCGTCACGGAAGCCGAAACCGCCGCATCGCTCCGTGAAGCGGAGAAAAAGACCGTTGCGGCAGACAAAGCGCTGAACGATTGCCTCGCGATCAAGAGTGCCGCCGAAAAGAATCGACTGTTGCGGACTCAATATGCCTCCCTTCAAGCCTCCGCGCGTGCCAAAGAGCGGCGCGAAGCGGAAATATCGGACGCGTTCGGCGGAAAGATCCCGACGGACGCGGAAATCGGAGCAAACCGCGAGCGGCTTGCGGAATACCGCAGTACGCAACGGATGCTTGACGATGCCAAACTGTCCGAGGAAGAGCAAAAGCGGCTTGCCTTGCTGACCGGGCGTTTTCCGAAGGGAATTCCCTCCTCCGATGAGTTTGACAGAGCCGATGCGTCGGAGCGTGCGCTCCGCGATGCCGAAGCCTCTCTGCGCGGCATGACCGAACCGACCGCTTCCCCTGCCGTTTTGCGGGTGCTTCATGTCGGGATTCTTTCCGAGGAAGCGCTGAACCGCGCCGGGCGGGTGCTTGACGATGCGGAGCTTCTTGCCGCCGAGGAACGCGCGCCGCATATTTCCGAACAAAAAAAGCGGCGGATTCCGCTCTTTCTTCCTCTGCTCGCCCTGCTTTGCGGCATTGCGCTGTTTCTCTTGCTTGCCGTTCCCTCTCTCTCGCTTCAGCCGCTCCCGTCGGCTTTGGGAGGCGGCGCGTTGATACTCGTTTCGATCGTGCTTTTCCTGGCAGGCGGCGCGCCAAAAAAAAGCGCACCCCCGACGCCGAAAAAGCCCACTTCCGCCGAGGTAGCGGCGCCGATCGCAGCGATGCTGGACCGCTACGGTTTGTACCGCGCGGACGGCAACTGTCGGGACGGGCTTGCACAGCTATCGGTCCTATGCGGGCAGGCACGGTCCTATGAAAACCTGACCCGACAGCTGATGCCGAAGCGGCGGGAGCTGAACGGGAAAATCGAAAAATCCACGGCAGAACTGAATGCCTTTTTCGCGAAATACGGTCTGACCGTTCCTCCGCAAAAGGAAACCGCGCGCGCACTTTCCCGTTTGCGGAGCGATGCGGACGCGCTGGAGTCGCTCCGTCAACGCAATGCCGCAACAACCGAAAAACGGGACGGACTGAAAGCGAAGATGGAGGCAGAAAAAGCCGTAATGCTGGCTTTCTTTTCCCGCCTGACCGTTGAACGCGCGGGACCCGCGCCGGAAGACGCGCAGATACAGATTGAGCGCCTTTGTCTGGAGTACCGTCAGTTGCAGACGGATCTGGCGGAGGCGCGACGGGAGGTCGACCGATTTTACGGAACGCACCGCGCTGTTCTGGACGCGCCCGAGCAGCCCGCCGACGGAACCGCCCAAAAGGAGGCGTCCCTCCGCGTGGCGCTTGATGCCGCCCGCCGGGAGGAAGGCAACCTGCGCGTTGCCCTGAACCGTTTGAGCGATGCAACCGCCGATATTCCGGAGCTGACCGACCGCATAGCGTTTCTCCGTGACGAAAGGGCAACGGCACGCGCCAATCTTGCCACTCTGCGCAGTACCGCGGACTATCTCAAGCAAGCCAAAGAGGCGCTTTCCACACGGTACCTCGGCGGAATACAGGCAGCATTTGAGCGGCGGCTCGATCTGCTCGAAAAGACCACTTCTCTGAAGGCGATCATCGATCCCCATCTTTCCCTGACCGTCCGCGACGGCGTTATCAGCCGAAATCTTGCAACTGCAAGTCGCGGGACGCGCGACCTGTTGCAGTTCTGCGCCCGCTTAGCGCTGACCGAGGTCCTTTCCGCAGACGGCGAGAAACCGTTTCTGCTTCTGGATGATCCGTTTGTCAACTTCGACGAGGTTCACCTCGAAGCGGCACTTTCCTATTTGCGCGCGCTCGGCAAGGACATGCAGATTCTTTATCTGGTCTGTCATGAAAGCCGATCCGCAAAGGAGGCGCGCGCATGATCCGCAATCTGTTTTTCGATCTGGACGACACCCTGCTCGATTTCCGAAAATCGGAGCATGACGCACTGGAAGAAACGCTTCTCGCGGCGGGAATTCCCGTCAGCGAGGCGCTTCTCGCCCGTTACGCCGAAATCAACGCAGGCTACTGGAAGCGTCTGGAACGGCGGGAAGTCTCACGCGCCGAATTGAAAGTCCTCCGTTTCCGCGACCTGTTTGCCGAAATCGGTACTGACCTCGCAGATCCCGCCGCAATCTGCGCCGCTTATGAAATGCGGCTCGGACAACAGCATCACCTGATCCCGGGCGCAGCGGAAGCGCTTCGGGACCTTCGCAAGGATTACCGCCTGTTCGCGGCATCCAACGGGACCGGCGCAGTTCAGCGCTCCCGTCTCGCGGGCGCGGGAATTGCGGATTTGTTTGACGGCTTGTTCATCTCGGAAGAACTCGGTGCCGAAAAGCCGTCCGCAGCGTTCTTTGACGCCTGCTTTGCGCGATTCCCGGAGCTGAAACGAACCGAGACCGCCATGATCGGCGACAGCCTGACCTCCGACATCGCGGGCGGTCATGCCGCCGGGCTTCTGACCGTCTGGTTCAACCCCTCCCACGCCCCCAACCCCACTTCTATCCGCCCCGACCGGGAGGTGGAGAGGTTGTGCGAGGTGGGAGGGTAAGACCTTGGGGCGTTGCCCCAAACCCTACTTAGGAAACTTCTTAAAAGAAGTTCCCTAAGAACCCACAAGAATTTCA
>CAKSUH010000146.1 GCA_934500855.1 uncultured Eubacteriales bacterium | reverse complement strand
CGCCGAAGATCCAGTCAAACACCGCGCCGTAGGCATAGTGGTTGAAGGAGTTCATATCGGTGCTCCAGAAGCTGCCGTCCTCCTTCAGGCTGTTCCAGTGCTCCCACATTGTGGTGGCGCCGTGGCAGACCGAGTAGAGCCACGAGGGGTTCCGCTCCTGGAGAAGCAGCGTGTAGGCAACATCGGTGTAGCCGTTTTCGGAGAGCGCGTGGAGCAGATAAGGCGTTCCGACAAAACCCGTGGTCATGCGGTTTCCGCTCTCACGGATCAGTTCTGCCAGCTTGGCGGCAAGCGCGGGGCGCTCGTTTTCTTCGCACAGACCGAAATGCAGAATCAGCGTCAGCGCGGTCTGCGTGACCCCTTTGCGCACGGTATCGACAGGCGCGTGCCCGGGCCTCGTAACTTCCGTGAAGGGGAATTCTTCCTTCGGCATTCCGTTTTCCATGAAATAGTCGCGGAACGCCGCGCGAACCTTGCCGTAAAGCGTGCGGTATTCGGTCATGTCCATGCCGAGCGTCTCTCCCGCGCGGACCAGAAGCGAGGTGGAGTAGGCGAAGAAGGCACTTGCTATCAGATCGTTTGAGGTCGCGCCGACATAGGAATCCTCGCCTGCATCCATCGCGAGCCAGTCACCGTAGTGCATCCCGCCGAGCCACAGGTACTCTGCGGGTCCCGCGCTGTGAAGATAGTCGACCCATTTCTTCATCACGGGGAAATTGCGTTTCAGGTCGGCTTTGTTGCCGTAGGCAAGGTAAAGCTCCCACGGGACCACGCAGGCAACATCGCCCCATGCCGCCGAGATGCGGGTGTCACCGTTCTTGAGCGCCGCAGGAACCACGCCCTTGACAATGCCCTCGGGGGACTGCTCCAGCGCAACATCACCCATCCATTTGCGGAAGAATTTTTCCACATTGTAGTTGATCGCGCCCGTGCGGCAGAACACCTGCGTGTCTCCGGTCCATCCGAGGCGCTCGTCTCTCTGCGGACAGTCGGTGGGAATGTCGAGGTAGTTGCTCTTCTGTCCCCAGATGATGTTGTGATAAAGCTGATTGATCTTTTCGTTGCCGCAGAGGAAGCGCCCCGTGCGGGTCATCTCGGAGTGTACGACGATTGCGCGCAGATCGTCGGGATTTACCGTATCGTAAGGATATTCGGTCAGGCAGATGTAGCGGAAGCCCTGGAAAGTATAGGACGGCTTGAACACATCGTTGCCGCCGCTGCAGACATAGATGTTTTCGTTTTTGGCGGAGCGGTAGTTTGCCGTGTAGAAATTGCCGTCGCGGTCAAGCACTTCGGCGTGGTGCATCACGACCCGACTGCCGCGCGGCGCGTGGATTTTCAACTCGACATAGCCCGTCATGTTCTGCCCGAAGTCGACAACCAACTCGTTCTTCGGTGTGCGGAATACCGCAATGGGAGCGATCCGCTCGTGCTCGGTGATGAATTCGCCGACCTGTTGGATGAGTTTGGTCCTGACATCGGAGCGCACTGCGTTTCCGACTTTTTCGATCGGTGCGGTCAGGTCAACCGTTTCTCCCATGTAAATGTCGGTGGAAAGAACGGGAGAGGTAAAAACTTCCCAGTCGGGCGCGGTGGCGATGATTTCAACGGTTCCGTCCGCATAGGTCAGGGTCAGCTCGGCGATGAGAGAGACGAAATCGGCAGTGTAGTGATTGTCGCGACCGTAGCCGATGCAACCGACTGCCCAGCCCTGTCCGACGCCGACGGAGAGGCGGTTCTCTCCCGCGCGGAGCAGAGGGGTAACATCATAGGTCTGGACCTGTACGCGGTGGCGGTAGGAGGTCCAGCCGGGTGCAAGGACCGCGTTCCCGACGCGCGCGCCGTTGAGCGTTGCGACATAAACGCCGATGGCGGAAGCGGAAAGCGTGGCTTTTTTCAGCGGCTTATCCGATGCGGAAAATGCTTTTTCATAGCGGTATACCGCTACGCCCGCATCTCGCGGGGAGGTGATCCAGGATGCAGTTTTCAACATTTTGTTTCTCCTTTTACGGTTTGCCGTTTCAGGGCGGCTCGGTTTGTCTGTCAAATATAGTATAGCATAAAAATTACCCCTTTTCAAGTGGTGTTATGAGGGGCGATGTTTGGATTTTTCGGGGGCGGTGTTCGGATTTCCGATTTGATAAAAGCAACACATGGAAAAAACTGACATTTCGTTGCTTTGCACATTGACAAGCCACTCGATTTGTGTTATAATACAAAAGGGGACATCGGGACGGGTTTTGTATGCGTTCCGGGGACCTTGCCTGCGGACCCTTTGGAAGTGCCGACGGCGCAAGCGTCCTGCTCTTGTGAATTCGCTGTAAAATTTGTGAAAAGTGACGAAAATATGCGCTTGACCCTTGATTTGTTTTGAAAAGAATGGTATAATATAAGACAGGAATGATGAAAGGATCGGTAAGATGCCCATGACCGATGAAAAAGCACGGAAAAACGATCTTGCACCCTATTTTTTTCATCAGGGTGCAAGTGAGAAAGCCTATGAATACCTCGGCGCGCACCGAACGGGGGAGACGGTAACTTTCCGCGTCTGGGCACCGAATGCCGACAGTGTGTCGGTGGTGGGGGATTTCTGCAATTGGGATCCGTCCCGCTATCCGATGGATCGCGTGACGCGCGGCGGCGTCTGGGAATGCGGGGTCCCTGCGGATCTTTTCCCGGAAGGAAGCCTTTACAAGTACTTCATCCGCAACGGCGCGAAGGAGCTGTACAAAGCAGACCCTTACGGCGTATCGATGCAGTGTCCGCCCGAAACCGCAACGGTTTACCGTGAATTGGACGGCTACGGCTGGCACGACGCGGGCTGGATGGAATTCCGCCGCGGGAAGTTCGATCGCGCGCATATTATGGAGCAACCGCTGAATATCTATGAAGTACACCTCGGCTCGTGGCGACGGCATGAGGACGGATCGGTTCTGTCCTACACCGAGCTGGCGGACGTACGGGCGCCCTATGTCAAGGCGATGGGGTATACGCACATCGAACTGATGCCCGTGAGCGAATTCCCGTTTGACGGGTCATGGGGCTATCAGGTATGCGGATATTACGCGCCGACGGCGCGTTACGGAACGCCGCAGGAGTTCATGCGGTTTGTGGATAAGCTGCACGAAGCGGGCGTGGGGGTGATCCTCGATTGGGTCCCGGCGCATTTTCCGAAGGACGCACACGGGCTTTACGAATTTGACGGGCAGCCGCTGTACGAATACCAAGGGTCGGACCGCATGGAGCACGCGGGCTGGGGTACGCGCCGCTTTGATGTCGGACGCGAGGAGGTGCAGAGCTTCCTGATTTCCAACGCGGTCTATTGGGCAGAGAAATACCACATCGACGGACTGCGGGTGGACGCCGTTGCGTCCATGCTCTATCTCGACTATGACAAGAAGCCGGGGGAGTGGATTCCCAACATTTACGGCGATAACAAATGCCTTGAAGCGATTGCCTTCTTCCAGAAATTCAACAGTTGCTTTGTCAACAATTATCCCGATGTCATGACGGTTGCGGAGGAATCCACCGCATGGGCGAATGTCACGGGCTTCGATAACGGCGGGCTGGGCTTTACGCTCAAATGGAACATGGGGTGGATGAACGATACGCTGGCGTATGCCGCAGAGGATCCGCTCTGGCGAAAGGATCACCACGAGCGGCTGACCTTCTCGCTGACCTACGCGTTTTCGGAGCGCTATATTCTGCCGATCTCGCACGACGAAGTGGTGCACGGGACGAAGTCCTTCCTCGACCGGATGCCGGGAGAGTACGACCAAAAATTTGCGGGCGTGCGGGTCTTTCTCGCATGGATGATGACGCACCCCGGAAAGAAACTGACCTTTATGAGCACCGAAATCGGGCAGTTCCGCGAATGGGACTACGCGGGCGCGGTGGAATGGTTCCTGCTTGATTACGAAAAACACGCGAAACTGCAGGCGTATGTTGCAAAACTGAATCAATTCTATCTTTCCACGCCTGCGCTGTGGGAGCGGGACAGCGACTGGGAGGGCGGCTTTGAATGGATCGACGCGGACAACCGCGAGCAGAGTATTCTTTCCTATCGCCGCAAGGACCGTGCGGGGAAAGAGACGGTGATTCTTCTCAACTTCCTTCCCGTGGAGCGGGAGGATTTCCTTCTGGCGGTGCCTTTTGCGGGGCAATACGAGGAGGTGTTCAACTCGGATGCGGCGGAGTTCGGCGGAACCGATGTGCGGAACACAGGGGTCCGCAAAACCGAGAAATGCCTGTTGCGGAATTACGGAAACGCCATCCGCATCCGCGTTCCCGCTATGTCGGCGGTCATGTTCCGCTGTATCCGAAAGAATCCCGTTCGGAAAAAGAAAACCGAAACGCCGAAGGCAAAACCGAAACCGAAAACGAAACAATAGTTGTACCGAACCACGCAAAAAAAATCGCACAATCCCATTGCGTGAAAAGTTCTTGAAAGTCCCGAAAACTTCTTAAAAGAAGTTTTCGGGTGGGGTTTGGGGCAACGCCCCAAGGTCTTAGCCCCAAGTTCTCAGACTATAGAAACCGGAGGTTGTTATGTTCAAGAAAAAAGAATGTGTTGCCATGCTGCTTGCGGGCGGGCAGGGCAGCAGGCTTTACGCGCTGACCAAAAAGACCGCAAAGCCGTCGGTTCCGTTCGGCGGCAAGTACCGTATCATTGATTTCACGCTCTCCAACTGCATCAATTCGGGTCTCGATA
>CAKSUH010000145.1 GCA_934500855.1 uncultured Eubacteriales bacterium | reverse complement strand
GTGTGACGCTTGGGAGAAGCGGCATTTACTACGGCGTGCGCGGAACGGTTGCGCCCGACATCGACGGGGACATTGACGCGGTGTGGGCAGACGCGCCCGAACTGTGGTTCGGAAATGCGGAATACGGCTACATCAAGGTCCTGTGGCGGGAGAACACGCTCTATCTGTTGGCGGTTGTGAACGGTTGCGAGCAGGTCGACCTCATCGTTTCCACGCGTTTCTATAACAACACCGACAAGGGCACCTGGTCATGGGGCGGAAACTACGGCTTGAACATCAAGGCGGACACCGACAGCTCGGCAGAGGGCTATGTTGCCACGACAACGGCGGACTTCCTCAAGGCTTCCCAAGCCGCGAAGAATGCGGTTGTGAAGGCAAGAGCCACCGAAAACGGCTTTGTGGCGGAGGTTATGCTCCCGCTCGGCAAGGCGGATGCCGCAGGGTGCAAGATTGGCGGCTTCTTCGGCATCGGTGCGTTTGTGAACGGTGAATACACCGAGGCGAGCACCGTCGGCTTTGATGTGGCAAACATGAAAACCGCGTCGGGCTATATCTACGCGACCTATATGGGTTGCCCGCACAAGAATCTGAAGCCCGGAACCGCAAGATGCACGGGTACGACCTGCGCCGACTGCGGCAAGGTGGACGAGAACGCCACCGACCTGACCAAGCACGCCAAAGATTTTGTCTGGAAAACCGACGAAACCGACCCCGGTAAGTGCTATCAATATTATCCCTGCTGTGGGCTGAAGGAAGAATCGGTTGACCACGAGTGGAACGAGGACAAAACGGTTGACAAGAAGTCCACCTGCACAGAAGCAGGCGAAAAATCCACTCACTGCAAGCACTGCGGCGCATCCAAGGGCGATACCGAGGCGGTCGAGCCGCTCGACCATAATTGGTCTGCGGACTACACGGACGACAAGGCGGCTACCTGCACCGAAGCAGGGGTCAAGACCCACCATTGCACCCGTTGCGGGGTCAGCAAGGGCGACGCGGAGGAAATTCCCGCGCGTGACCATGCGTGGTCTGACATTTACAGCATCGACAAAGCGCCCACCTGCGCGGAAAACGGCTCGATGTCCCACCACTGCAAGCGTTGCGACGCGGTAAAGGACACCGTGGTTCTGACGGCACTCGGTCACGAATTCGCCGAGGAATTTACGGTGGACAGCGAAGCCGACTGCGAGCATGACGGCGCGAAGTCCCGCCACTGTCTGCGTTGCGATGCGGTGAAGGACGCCGAGGTACTTCCCAAACTCGGACACGATTTTTCGGAGGAGTTCACGGTTGACCGTGCGGCTACCTGCACCGAAAGCGGCTCGGAATCCCGCCACTGCTCGCGCTGTGACGCGGTGACCGATTCCCGCGAACTCCCCGCACTCGGTCATGACATCGGCGACTGGGAGGTCGTGAAGGAAGCCACCTGCAAGGCGGCAGGCACGCGTCACAAGACCTGTGCGCTTTGCTGGGTCGAAACCGAAACCGAAACCATTCCCGCGCTCCCGCACACGGCGGGCGAGTGGGTGATCGACAGGGAAGCCAAAGCGGGTGTTGCCGGAAAACGGCATCATGTCTGCACAGTCTGCGGCGCGGTGTTTGACGAGGAAGAGATTCCCGCCCTGCCCGAAGAAACCACGCCCGCCGAGCCGGACAACGGAAAGAACCGGAACCGTTATGCGGTCATCGGTTGCAAAGGCTCGCTGTCCGCAACGCTCGGGACGGTCGGAACTCTGCTTCTGCCCTGCGCGCTGATCGTCTGCGGAAAACGCAGAAAAGAGAAGGAATCCGAATAACTGCTCCGAAGCCGCTACCCGCAATTCACGCCGGGGAGCGGCTTTCGGGGTCGGAAGAGGCGGTCGGTCGGCGCCTTTTCCGAATCCATCCGACCGTGGAGAAACCGAAATGCATACATCCGAATATACCCCGCTGAAAAACGGGGGACTGACGCTTCTGATCGATACCGACATCGGTCCCGATTGCGATGACGCGGGCGCGCTGGCGGTTGCCGCCGCTCTGGCAAAGCGCTACCGCGTTCCCGTCGGGGCGGTGGTCAGCTGTACCTCGTCGCCGTACGGCGCGCCGTGCGCCGAGGCGATCTGCCGCTTCTGCGGACTGGAGGTCGGCGTGTTTGCCGAAAACAAACAGCCCGGACTGCTGACGCGCGCGCGCAATATGCGCTACAACCGTGAGATTGCCGAGCGCTTCGGCGAAAAAAAGACCTACGCGGAAGCGGTTGCCGCCTACCGCCGCACCCTTGCCGCATTGCCGGACGGCGGCGCGGTGGTGGTTGGAATCGGTCCGTTCGCCACGCTTGCACAGCTGATGCGGAGCGGTCCCGATGACAGTTCCCCGCTGTGCGGCAAAGACCTGTTTGCCAAAAAAGTCCGCGCGGCGGTTGTGATGGCGGCGAAATACCCAAAGGGGCGGGAGTTTAACATCATCTGCGACCCTTCGTCGGCAATCGGATTCTTTGACAGCTGTGAAGTTCCGGTTTTCTTTGCCGATTTCGATCTGGGGTATTCGGTTCGGAGCGGATTCCCTCAAGCCGCCGCGTCGCGCAGGGACAATCCGCTCTACCTTGCCTATCTCCGCTACTGTACGGACGGGGATGATACCTGCGCGCAACTGAACGCAAGTTACGACCTTGCGGCGATGCACTTCGCGTTTGAAGGCGATTCGGAGTGGTTCGGTATTTCCGAGCCGTACCGTTTCACCGTGACCGACGAGGGAGAAAACACCTTTACGCCCGATCCCGCAGGCAGGTGCTATCGGATTCTCAAGCGTGCAACCGACGAGGCGCTCGGCGCGTATTACAGCGGGATTCTGTCGGCGGCGGGAGAGCGGTGAACCCGGCATTCCACCCGTCAGCCCCGTTCATACAGGAGGAACAGACCTTGACAAGACGGATTTTTGAAGAAAAACGGTATACCGTGCAGGGGCACATCCTGCCGCGCGACGCGTTCTTTCCGATGGGAAAGCGGGATTGGCGTCCGACCGTCGAGAATGCCGCGCGGCTGATCTCGGAGGCGGAAACCATTCTGACCGAGGATATCCCGACCCTGCTTGCAACCGATTATGCCTCCTTCCGCCGCACGGGCGACCGCACGGTGTTTGACAGGAAGTATCAGGAGCGGCGGAAAATGTGTCTGGCGCTTGCTCTTGCGGAGAACTTGGAGGGAAAGGACCGCTTCACGGAGAAACTGGCGGATGTCATTTGGGCAATGCTGGAGGAGACGACATGGGTCGTGCCCGCGCACCTGAGCAACCCCGCAATCAACCGGGGCGACCCCGAACGCCCGGTTCTGCCCTATGCGTGGAAGGAGACGGCGGACTATATCGACCTTTACGCGGGCGTGAGCGGCGCAGTGCTTGCCGTTTCGCTGTATTTTGCGGGCGGCGCGTTGGATCGCTTCTCGCCCGAGTTGCGGAAGCGGACGGAATATGAACTTGACAAACGGATTCTGACCCCGTTTCTCGACCGGAGCACATGGCTCGCCTCGGGGTGGCAGGGATGGGACGGCGTTCATCCCGAAACGAAGACTCCCGCCAACAACTGGGCACCGTGGATTACGGGAAATGTTCTGACCGTTGCCGCGTTCTGCGAACCGAGCCTTGCGCGGCGGGAGGAAATCGTTTCCGCCGCCCTGCCGATTCTCGACAACTTCACCATGTGCTACGGCGCGGACGGCGCCTGCGAAGAGGGACCGAGCTACTGGGCAAAGGCACCGGGGAAGCTGTTCGGCGCCTGCGAGTTGCTGTATGACCTTTCCGACGGGTATCTCGATCTGTTCGGCGATCCGTTGATCCGACGGATGGGGGAGAGCGAAACGCTGCTTTCGGTCACGCGACACCGCTTCCTGACCTATGCGGACGCCTTTGCGGGCCTTGAAGCCGATGTGGGACTGATTGCCCGCTACGGGGAGCGTTGCGGCGTGTCGCAGATGGTCGCGTTTGCCGCCGACCGTTCGGCGGACGGGAGCGGCGCGGCGCAGGATCTGTACAGCTGTTGGGATTCGCCCTACGATTGGCTTTGCGGTCTTGCGCGGGAAATGCCGAAGAATCCGCCCGCCTATCAGCCGCCCACACGCGTGTTGTTTGAGGATTTCGAGCTCTTTATCGCGCGGGAATTTGCCGAGTCGGAACGCGGGCTGTATCTTGCCGTCAAGGGCGGGCACAACGACACCAGTCACAACCACAACGATGTGGGTGCCGTGTCGGTCTTTGCGGACGGTCAGCCGATTCTGCTCGACGCAGGCGTGGGGACCTATACCGCCAAGACATTCGGTCCCGAGCGCTACACAATCTGGAACACCCGCTCGGACTATCACAACCTGCCCACAATCTGCGGTGCGGATCAAAAGCAGGGACGGGAACACCGCGCCGTCGGTTTTTGCGCGGGGGAGGACAGTTGCTCGATGGAACTGCGCGAGGCTTACGGCGATGAGGCGGGAATCAAATCCTTCCGCAGGACTGCCGCTTTGCGGGGCGGAAGGGTGACTCTGACCGACGACATTTCTCTTTCGGATGCCGGAGAGGTGGTTTTCCATCTGCTGACCGACACCGAGCCGACGGACTGCGCGGAAGGCTCTTTCCGCCTGCACGGGAGGTTGCTGACCTATCCCGCAGGGCTGACGGTGACGGTGGAATCGGTCGAGCATTCCGCGCCCGAGACTGCGCGCATTCCCATTGCGTGGGGCGTTCCCACACTGTGGCGCGTGAATCT
>CAKSUH010000144.1 GCA_934500855.1 uncultured Eubacteriales bacterium | reverse complement strand
GGCATGAAGTGCTCATCCATCCAGTTTAAGAGAAGCGATGCGCTTGCGGCAACGCTGCCCCGGATCAGCGCGGTTTGTGCCGCGTCATCGGTTGCCACCACGATGTGCATCCGCAGGGTGCGGAGACGGAGCCTGCCCTTTGCAACGCGGTAGAAGTCTTTGAGTAGGGCAAGAATCATCGAAAGATTCTCCGGCAGGTTGGGCTTTGGGAGATTCGCGGTTTCCGCCGCTTTTTTTCGCTTTTTCAGTCGCTTTTTTTCTGCCCGTTTCGCCGCTTTTCGCTGTCGCCGCAACTCGCGTGCCAGTGCACGGTTCGGATTCCGGCAGAAGCGCCTCGGCTCGTCCGACCCGCCCCTCCGCGGGTACAGGCGGAATCGCAATCCGAGAACCCGCAGGCTGACCCATACATCCTCACGGCAGGTCACGCGCAGGCGCGCTGTTCCGAACAGCAGAAGCAGGAGAAGCAACAGAAGAACACCGCCGACCGCAATCAGTGCGATCAACCATCCGCTCATGCCATCACGCTCCTTCCGGACGGTCGCCGTCGGCGTTCCCGTCCTCGAAAATCACATTGCCGTCATCATCTTCCTCAACGGGGCGGTAGTCCTGCGCGTCGGGGGAAAGCGGCTCGTCGCTGTCGGACAGATCCTCGCTTCCGAGGTCCATCTCAATCTGTTCGCTGCTCTCCGTCTGTCCTTGCACCGCCGCCGAGACGCTGAGCGCTTCGGTCTGCGGCAACTCGTCCAGAGAGTTGATGCCGAATACCCGCAGGAATTTATCGGTTGTAACATAGAGCATCGGTCGCCCCGGGGCTTCCAGTCGCCCGGCGGCTTCGATCAAGCCCTTGTCGATCAGAGAGGTGACCGCATAGGAACTGTCCACGCCGCGCACATCGTCCACAAAAGTCCGCGTTACGGGCTGATTGTAGGCGACCACCGCCAACGCTTCCATCGTGGAAGCGGAGAGGTTCCCTCCGCGGCGGATGCCGAGCGCTTCACGGATGTAGGGGGCGTACTTTTCCTTGGTTGCCAGCTGACAGCCGGTTGGGTATTGCAGAAGCTGAATTCCGTGAACGGTATCCTCGGCTTCAAACCGCTTTGCGATTTCCCGCACCATTGCACGCACATCCTTGACCGTGATGGAGAGCACTTCCGCCAGTTTGTCATAACGCATCGGGTGACCTGCCGCGAAGAGGATGGCTTCAAGCGCCTGTTCGACTTCCTGTGCGCTTTCAAGCGGCTCCAAAACCGGACTGGTCTGTTTTTTTTCTTCCATAATATCTTATTGTCCCTCCTCGGTATGCCCGTCCCGCTCCATGCGGACGGCTTCCTTTGCCATGTGACCGACAATCTCGTTCATGTCCAGACCGAGATCATCGAGCATATCCTCATCGTCCTCCGAGAGGCGGTCCTCCAGCATTGCCTCCACGCGTTCTTCCGCGTCAAGGTCGCTGTCATCGGCGGGGAGCGCTTCCTCGCGCGGCAACAGGTCGTCCGCTTTTTCTCCGAGCCGAGCGGCTTCCTCGGCGGCAAGTCTGCGTTCCTCCGCGCGGCGGGCGCGCTCTTCGGCGCGTAACCGTTTCTTTTCCTCCAGCTTCCTCTCGCGGATGATGCGGCGCTGTTCGCGGTGCATTTCCGCTTTGGAAGAGAGGGGAATCGGTTCCTTGGAGAGCGCCAACGGCGGGCGCTTTTTGCGCTCCGCTTCCTCTTCCTCGGGCGTTTTTTCGTTGACCGAGAAGCAGGTGTTGGTTCCGTGCACCGCGTCGAGATATTCGCCCTCGTCAATCAGAATTCTGCGGACCTTCACCAGTTCCAGAATACCGAGGAAAATGGCAATCAGATCGGGAAGCGAGACGGCGTCCGAGAGCAGCTCCTTCATGCTCGTTTCCTTCTTTTTCTCCATGTGGTGGAGAATGCCGACGATCTTGATTTCCACGGGAACGATCGGCTTTGCAATCATCGGCGCGAAAACCGCTTTTTCCGCCTTCGGTCGGCTTTCGTTGGCGGCAATGATGCGGCGAACCGCAAGGCACAGGCTTGTAACCTGTTGGTCGGCAACATAGGTGGTGTCAACCGTCACCTCATCGGTGTCCTTGACCATCCGCCCGCTGTAGACCTTGTAAAGTTCCGCCATTTTTGCGGCGGCTTCTTTTGCCTGTTGATACCTCAGCAGGGCTTCCTGCAGGTCCATGCGCGGGTCCTTTTCCTCTTCCTGCGGACGGGGGAGAAGCATTTTGCTTTTGATGCGGACCAATTCGCTTGCCATGACGATGAAATCGCCCGTCAGCTCCATGTTCAGGTCCTGCGCCGCTTCGATATAGGCGAGGTATTGGTCACAGATCAGGGAGATCGGAATGTCGGTGATATTCACTTTGTTTTTCTGAATCAGTGCGAGCAACAGATCGAGGGGACCCTCGAAGTCGAACTGCTCCAGCCTGTATGTGACGCTTTCCATGTGTGTACCTCGGAGAAAATCAGATTAGCAGATTCATGATGCCCCGTGCAATCGGCATCCCGATGAGATTGGGGAGTTTGGTTGCAACATAGCCGATGGGGGAGTAGCCGAAATTGGAGAGCACCAGCATGACGACCAAAAGCCCGATCATGATCTGCCGCTCGTAGCGCATGATGCCGAAATAGATGCGGTCCGGCAGGAATGCCAGCGCGATGCGCGAGCCGTCAAAGGGAGGAATCGGAATCAGGTTGAAGAGCATGAACATGAAGTTGATCGCCGCCGCATAGAAAAAGGTGTCCGCAAGAATCAGAAGAAAGGTGAGAAGCGGACCGGTCAGTCCGAGGTGTGCCTGTGCATTGGCAAGTCCCCAAAAAAGACCGAACAGCACTGCGTTGACCAATCCGAGCAAAAGATTTGCCGCAGGGCCCGCCGCCGCGGTCAGCGCCATGTCGCGCTTCGGTTTGCGGAAATAGCGGGTGTTGATCGGCACGGGCTTTGCCCAGCCGTAGCCGAAAATCATCAGAAAAACCAGACCCATCGGGTCGAGATGCTTCAGCGGGTTCAGCGTCAGCCGCCCGAGGTTGCGCGCCGTGGGGTCTCCGCATCGCCACGCGACCCAGCCGTGCGCGGTCTCGTGGAGCGAGAGCGCCAGAAGCATGATGGGAAGCGTGAGGAGCAGGGACAGAACCGCCGAGAGCGGATCGCCGCTGTGAAGAATCGAAGAAAGCATATAACCGGAATCCTTTCGCTGAGATTTACAGTTTCACACCCGTTCGGTCCGAAATCAGCCGCCAAAGGTCGGTTCTGCCTTCTCCTTTTTCGGAGGAGGTGAAGAGGATCGGCGTATCGGTCGGAATCGCGGGGTGACTGTGCAGGAGAGCTTCGGACGCACGGCGCTCGGTCGCATTCAGCTTGTCGGCTTTGGTGGCGACCACCACGAACGGGGTTCCGGTTTCGCGCAGGTATCCGAGCATCATTTCATCGTCCTTTGTCGGTCCCACGCGGCTGTCGATGAGCTGAATGACCAGCTTTACAAGGTCCGCGTTTTTGTTGTCGGTAAAATAGCCGTCGGTCAGTGCCGACCACTGCGCCTTTTCCTCGGGACGGCGCTTTGCAAAGCCGTAGCCGGGCAGGTCGACGAAAAACAGCTTGCCGTCAAGATCGTAGAAGTTGACGGTCACGGTTTTTCCCGGCGCCGAACTGACCCGCGCGAGCGATTTGCGTCCGAGCAGGCAGTTGATCAGCGAGCTTTTTCCGACATTGGAACGCCCCGAAAAGGCAACCTGCGGGATCGGGTCGGCAGGAAACTGCCGTGGGGTCCCCGCGCTGATGCGCAGGGTGGTTTTATTGAGATTGATAGACATGACAGCTCCTCAGGTTTTTGAAAAATGCAACTGCGGGGCGGGCTGTGCCGTCGGAATATAAACGCCTGCCGCGACTGTTTCCTTTGTCTGCTCCGCCACGGGAACGAGCGCATTTTGCAGGACTTCCTCCGCCGTCCGACAGGGGACAAAGATCAGTCCGTCTCGTGCCATCGGGTCCAGATCCTCCATGTCGCGCAGGTTTTCAACCGGAATCAGCACGGTTTTCGCTCCCGCAGAATACGCCGCCATGGTTTTTTCCTTCAGTCCGCCGATCGGCAGAACCTTTCCGCGCAGGCTGATTTCGCCCGTCATGGCAATATCATGGCGGACCGCTCTGCCCGTAAGGGCACTGACAAGCGCCGTGACCATCGTCACGCCTGCGGAAGGACCGTCCTTCGGAGTTGCACCGTCGGGGAAGTGAATATGAATGTCTCTCGTTTTGTAGAAGTCGGTCGGAATGCCGTACTGCTTTGCGACCGTCCGTACATAGCTGACCGCGATGTGCGCCGATTCCTTCATGACATCTCCGAGTGAGCCGGTCGTTTCGATTTTGCCCGTGCCCTCGGGAACCGCCACCTCAACGCGAAGCAGGGTCCCGCCCAACTCGGTGTAAGCCAGACCGTTGACGCATCCCACCTCATCCTCGCCGTCCACCGTTTCGGGAAGCATTTTGCGGGAGCCGAGGTACTCTTTCACATCGGGCGCGTCAACCGTGATGTGCTTGATTTCCGGATCGGAAAGAAGCCTGCGGATCGCCTTGCGGCAGATTTTTGCAATCGTTCGTTCCAGATTGCGCACGCCCGCCTCATGGGTGTAATAATCGATGATTTCAAGAATTGCCGCGTCGGTGAACTTCAGAACCCGCTTTTGCAGGTTGTGCCGCGCCAGCTGTTTCGGAATCAGATGCGACTTTGCAATCTCCAGCTTCTCCCGCTTGGTGTAAATACCAAGTTCGATGATCTCCATAC
>CAKSUH010000143.1 GCA_934500855.1 uncultured Eubacteriales bacterium | reverse complement strand
TCCCCAAGGAGATCCGCCGCACCATGCGTATTCGGGAAGGCGACCCGCTTGAAATTTATACAGACCGCGAGGGAAAGGTCATCTTCAAAAAATACTCTCCCATCGGGGAACTTGCGTCTTTTGCGTCCCAATATGCCGAAACCCTGCATCGCGTTTGCTCGCTTGCGGTCATTATCTGCGACCGGGATTCGATCGTTGCCTGCTCGGGGGTCCCGAAAAAGGATTATTCCGAAAAGGCGTTGTCGGCTGAATTGGAGCATGTGATGGAGGGCAGAAATCTGTACTTTCACCGCGAGGGAGACGCTCCCATGCCCGTTCTCGGTGAGGACGGTGCCTTCAGCGTCAGGTGCGCGATGCCGATCATCAGCGAGGGCGATGTGGTCGGGTGCGTTGCTTCGGTTATTGACCGTACCCGTGACGCACGCCGCGACGCTCCCACCGGCGAGGTGGAAACCAAGCTGATCCTCACTGCCGCAGGATTCCTCGGCAAACAGCTCGAAGCCTGATTTTTCCCTTTTTTGCAATCCATGCGTCGGATCCGGCAGAGAAGTTCCGTTTTTCGGACCGACCGTATCCGACGCATCTTGTTTCACGATACGGGAATGAAAACAATTCCTGTTCTTATTCTGATGTTGCATGACAGCAGGAAAGCGTTTTTTTGAATCGCCTGCGGTCCTGCCCGACAGTTTGTTGCCCGGGAAACGAGTGGTGTTTGCCGTGCGGAAGCTCTTGACAGAACCTCGTTGCTGTGCTATAATGAATGGGAAACGAACGGAGACGAGAGGCGGGAGGTGAAGGAATGGACAGCCGTGAAATGATGGAAAAGATTGCGGAATTATCCAAACGCTTTCGTAAAATCACCCCGTTGCTGAATACCATGACGGAGGAGTTCTACTTTGCGGCGGTTGACCTCAGAAACATTCGGAAGCTGATTCGCCCCTTGATGGCAGGGGTGACGCATCCCACCCCGGACTACTATTGCGGCATGGGCAAGCAGGACCCGGTAACGCCGTATCTGTATGTGTTGGAGTATGTGGTCAGCGGGAAAGGCTACATCGAGGTAGGCGGAAAGAAGTACGAAGTCTGCGCGGGAGATACCTACATCATCAGCCGCCCGGTGTGGCCTGCGAAATGGTATGCGGATCGCGATGATCCGTATGAAAAGAACTGGGTCAACATGGCGGGGCGGTTCCTGGACGGGTTGATGTATGCCTACGGAATGACCGATCCGGTATATGTGGTGCCGCTGGATACCGAAAAACAGATTGACGAGATGCACAGGATCCTGATGGAGTACAATTTCAAGGAGCCTCAACAGGACAACTACAGGCTGATGAAACTGTATCTGGATATATTCGAGCGGATGAATGTTGCGCTGGAAAAAAAGAACGAAAAGCCGGATCGCGTGGTATTTGAACAGATTGTGGAGTATATTTCGACGAACCTGCTGTACGAATCCCTGACTCCCGCGTCGGTATGCCTCAGTTTTTTTATCAGCGAGCGGACGCTGACGCGCCTGTTTGCAAAGAATATCGGGATTTCGCCCGCAAAATACATCATGCTGCAACGGGTGGAATACTCCAAGCAATTGCTGACCAACTCAAAGTACTCGGTTGAAAAAATTGCGGATATGCTCTTTTTCTCGGGAGCGCGGCATTTCCGACAGGTCTTTTCCCGCTATTGCGGAATGGCGCCGACCGAATGGCGGAAACGGTACCGAACCGAGAGTAACAAACCCGTATAGGCAATGTTGCCCCCAAAAACCGCTCTGTTTTGTCATGGTCGGCAAATCTGCAATTGCCGAACGGAACAGGTGACCGAAACCTGTATGACGGATTTGTGAAAAAGACCGCAGTCCTGTCCTTTATGAAGGGGACCTCCCGGGAGACAGCCCGGGAGGTCCCCTTCGGGGTAAGACCGGGCAATTCGGTCCGGAACACCCGACGATGCGTTCTCCGCAATCCGTACACCGTCTGCCCAAATCAGCGTACAATCCCGTCAACGGTACAGCAGAGGGGTGCCGTGAACCGTTGCTTTTGAAAAATGCTCGTTTTTGCAAGAAATAACGGACTTGGTGCTCGTTTTTGCAATTTACATTCGGCGCTTTTTGTGATATAATTTGATTGCGAAACTGAATTCAGGACAGGAGCAACCGATATGAAAACCGAATTTTTGCACGACAGGGACCATACCGACATGATGAAGGCGGAAGCCCGCGTGAACTGCCGATTTGACGGCGTATTTGAAGAAGCGCTGACATTTATCATGCGGTATCAGCTGATGCGTCCCGAGCTGTGGCGGAAGTTTGCGGATCTCTACCGTACCCAACCCGATGCCAAGCATGGCTGGTCCGGGGAATACTGGGGAAAAATGATGCGCGGCGCGACATGGGTCTATGCCTACAACCGCGACGAAGAACTTTATAAAATTCTGCGCGAGAGCGTCCTGCAACTCATCGGAAACGCGGAGCCGTGCGGTAGAATTTCCACCTACGCGCAGGAACTGGAATTCCGCGGGTGGGATATGTGGTGCCGCAAATATGTTCTGCTCGGTCTGGAATATTTCTATGAGGTCTGCCCCGAAAACGACCTGCGCGAAACCGTCAAGGCGGCGATGATCCGCCACCTCGATTATATCGTTGCACGGGTAGGCGACGGCATCGGGCAGATGTGCGTTACCAATACCTCGGATGCATGGAGGGGCGCGAATGCCGCGTCGATTCTGGAACCCGTGATGAAGCTGTGGAACCTGACCGGCAAAAAAGAGTATCTCGCGTTTGCCGATCACATTGTGCGCTCGGGCGCCTGCGCGGGCGGAGAAAGCCTGTTTGAACTGGCGTACCGCGACGAACTGCCGCCCTTCCGTTATCCTGTGACAAAAGCCTATGAGGTCATGTCCTGCTTTGAGGGGCTGGCGGAATACTACCGCGTGACGAGAGAGGAAAAGTGGCGGACGGCGGTTCTGAATTTTGCGCACCGCATCGTGACCGTGGAGAAAAGCGTCATTGGCTGTTGCGGTTGCTTTGAGGAACTTTACGACGGCGGCGCTCTGCGCCAGACCGCGACCACGCACTATTGGATTATGCAGGAAACCTGCGTAACCGTTACATGGATGAAATTTGCTCTGCAGGCATTGCGGCTTTCGGGCGATGCGGTTTACGCCGACTGCATCGAGGAGTCCTTCTTCAACGCGTATCTCGGCGCGCTGAACACAGGGCATATCGCCTCGGTCGCGCGGATTCAGGCGGACGCGCACGACCCGCGGAAGAACGGCAATCTGCCAACGCCCGAGGTGCTGACCTTTGACAGCTACAGTCCGCTTCTGGCGGGCGAGCGCGGGCAGATGGTCGGCGGCTACAACATCATGCCGGACAACACCTTTTACGGCTGCTGCGCCTGCATCGGCTCGGCGGGAATCGGTATGATCCCGAAGGCGGCGGTCATGCACAGCGCGGAAGGACCGATTCTCAACCTCTATTTCGCGGGCAAGGCAAGCGTGATGACCCCCGCAAAGCAGATGCTGACGGTGTGCACCGAAACGGCATATCCTTACGGAGACGGAAAAATCGCAATGAAGCTGTCGCTTGAGACAGCGGAGAGCTTCACGCTGACCCTGCGCGTCCCCGCGTGGAGCCGTGAAACCGCGCTGACGCTCAACGGCGAAAGCCTGCCGATTGAGGGGACGGGGTATCAATCCTTTACACGCGAATGGCATGACGGAGATCGGCTGACCCTGACGCTCGATATGCGGGTGCAGGCAGTCCTGCCGCCCGAGGGCGCCTGCAATGAGGAGGACTTCTGTGCCTACCGCCGCGGTCCCGTGATGCTCGGCGCGGACGCAAGGCTCGGGAAGGATCCCGAAGAGGCGTTTGCAGTCAGGCATGATGTCGGGAACATTGTTCCGGATGTGCGCCTGACCGATTGCCCCGAGATTCCCGAAGCGCGGGTGTGCGCGGAACTGCCGACTGCTGACGGAAAAACCGTCCGCCTGATCGACTATTCCTCCTGCGGAAAGACTTGGGACGCGACCTCGCGTTGCGCAGTCTGGCTTTCCAACGGACGGTGCGAGCATATCATTACCGTGACGAAAAAATAAAACAGAAACAGAAAAAAGGACCGCACCCCCGAAGCCCGGGGGTGCGGTCCTCTGCAAGCAACACCGCGTCAAGGGACCTCTCGTCCGGATGCGGTGCTGCCTTAATTTAGATTGAGTTTTGATTTTATTCTGTTTTCTGACTTTCTGCGGAGAAGGGATTGCTCCGCGTTCGGCTTTTTCGCGGCGCGATTCTTCTTTCGGTAGGCGGTGGGAGACATCTTGTAACGCTTCATGAAACTGCGGAAAAAGATGGAGGGGTCCGAAAAGCCGACGAGCCGATGAATCTCTTTGATCGGAAGCGCCGTAGCGGAAAGCAGGAGCGAGGCGCGGTAAAGCTGTTCGCGGGTGATGTATTTTTTTGGCGGCTCGCCCATGAGTTCGGTAAACAGCTTGCGGAAATAGGGTTGGCTGAAATGGCAGATCTCCGCCATTTCGGCAATGCCGATGCAGTTGCCGCTCTCCAATCCCTTGGAAAACGCGACCAATGCGGGCATAATTTTGTTGGTTTCGGCGTTGACGGCTTGGGTTGTTTCGGTCTCCTCGTTGCGCATTCGCGAGAGCAGGACCAGCAGGTTTACCAATTCGGTCAGCAGGCAGTCCTCGTCGTAGGGGGATTCGGGCGAGCCTTGGGCAAGTTCGGCGATCGACCGCATTGCCTCCGCCTGCGCGGGAAAGCGTTCGGGCGGGAATACGCCGCTGAGGCGACAGCTG
>CAKSUH010000142.1 GCA_934500855.1 uncultured Eubacteriales bacterium | reverse complement strand
GTGGAAAGTTCTTGAAATTCTTAAAAACTTCTTTTAAGAAGTTTTTAAGTAGGGTTTGGGGCAAAGCCCCAAGGTCTTAGGGTTCGGGGCAAAGCCCCGAGGTCTTTCTTCGCCGTTTTTTCTTTTTTGGGGGCTTTTCGATAGAATTTTTGAAAAGGGTCTTGCTTTTTCCCGCTTTTTAGGATATAATATAAAGTTGGAGACAGACAGAATAACCGTCCCGCGCCGAAAGACGGTGACGGGATGATGAGGAGGATTTCGGAATGAAAATTTTGGTTATCAACGCCGGCAGCTCGTCTATCAAGTATCAGCTGATCGATATGGAAAACGAGCAGGTACTCGCAAAGGGTCTTTGCGACCGCATCGGGATTGCGGGCGGCAACTTCAAGCACAAGGTCGGGGGCAGAGAGGACTATAAGCTTGAGGTGCAGATGAAGAACCATGCAGAGGCGGTCCAACTGGTGCTTGACACCTTGGTTTCCCCCGAGCATGGTGTTATCGGGTCGCTGTCCGAAATTTCGGCAGTCGGACACCGCGTCCTGCACGGCGGAGAGAAGTTCTCCGGTTCGGTTGTTATTGACGAAAAGGTCCTTGCCACCATTGAGGAATGCTGTGAGCTGGGGCCGCTCCATAACCCGCACAACCTCACGGGAATCCGCGCGTGCGAAAAGCTGATGCCCGGCGTGCCGCAGGTCGCGGTTTTTGACACGGGCTTCCATCAGACCATGCCCGATTATGCGTATCTTTACGCGCTCCCGTATGAGTACTACGAAAAGTATCACATCCGTCGTTACGGCTTCCACGGAACCAGCCACCGCTATGTCAGCATGCGCGCGGCGGAAATGCTCGGCAAGAAGCCGGAGGAGTTGCGGATTGTGACCTGCCACCTTGGCAACGGTTCGTCCATTGCGGCGGTGAAGAACGGCAAGTGCTATGATACCACCATGGGTCTGACCCCGCTTGAGGGAATCCTCATGGGAACGCGGTGCGGCTCGATTGACCCCGCCATCGTCCCGCTTCTGATGAAGAAAGAGAACCTCACGCCCGATGAGATTGATACAATTATGAACAAGAAGTCGGGTATTCTCGGTCTGACGGGCGGCGTAACGAGCGACAACCGCGACATCGAAGAGGGCGCGAGGAACGGCAACAAGCGTTATCAGTTGATTGAGGCAATGTTGGTCCATCAACTGACCAAGTACATCGGCGGCTATGCCGCGGCGATGGGCGGCGTTGACGCAATCGTGTTTGCGGGCGGCATCGGCGAAAACAATCCGCACTACCGCAGCCGTGTGGCGGACAACCTCGCATTCCTCGGCGTGAAGATTGACGAGGAAACGAACCGGAAAGCAAAGCGCACCTCGGTGGAATATGACATCTCTGCTCCCGACGCGCGCGTGAAGATGCTGGTTATTCCGACAAACGAGGAACTGATGATTGCGAAAGACACCGAGGAACTGACCCGCGGTTTGTGCAAATAAATTGATATTCAAAGGAGATACTGTCATGACGGTGGAAGAAATCAAGCAGGAAATCTGCGAGGTCGGACACAGACTGTACGACCACGGCTTTGTTGCCGCGAACGACGGCAATATTTCGGTCAAAGTCGGACCGAACGAGTACTACTGCACCCCCACGGGTGTTTCCAAAGGCTCGCTGACTCCCGATATGATCATCAAGATCGACGGCGAGGGAAACAAACTGGAGGGCAAGCTGAATCCGTCCTCGGAAATCAAGATGCACCTGCGCGTTTACCGCGAGCGTCCCGATGTCAACGCGGTTGTGCACGCGCATCCGCCTGTGGCGACTGCGTTCACGGTTGCGGGCATTCCGTTGGATCGCTACATCCTGCCCGAAGCGGTGCTGACCATCGGCGACATCCCGACCTGCGCTTACGGCACGCCTTCGACGATGGAGATTCCCGATTCGCTGATGCCCTACATTCAGGAGCATGACGCGTTCATGCTGAAGAATCACGGCGCGCTGACGGTTGGCAACACGCTGACCCGCGCGATGTTCACGATGGAAGAGGTCGAGTTCAACGCGAACATCATGAAGATGGCGATGGAGCTTGGCAGAATTGAAGAGATCCCTGCCGACCAGATGGTTAAGCTGATGGATCTGCGTGTGAAGATGGGCTTCCCGGGCAAGCATCCCGGCTACAAGTCCGCCGAGGAGCGCGCAAAAGCCGACCCGAACAGCACTTTGAACACGATGAAGTGATAGGGTAGACCTTGGAGGGATGGGGGAGACCTTGGAGGGAGAGAGAACCCTCTTTCGGAGAGGGTTCTCTCTCCCTCCAAACCTCCCTTACTCTCCCAGAACTTCCCCCAAGAGCACCCGCCTATGCAGAGCGATGATTTGGTTCGCTTTGTATGGCGCGGGTGCTCTTGGGGGAAGTTTTTTGTTGGTTTGGGAGGTGGGAGTTGTTACAGAGTGCGGCTTCGCGCTCGATTTGTGGGCGTCCTATCAGCAACTAACCTGAACCATTTCTATCCGGTAGCGGAGAGAAGCGCAAGCGTACAAATCCCGCTTGACGGGATTTGGCTCGGAGCAGCCGGAATGCGTAGCGCATAAACGGCTACATCAGAATCAGCACCACCTAAACATAGAGGTATAATCCCCTTTAGTTAAAGTTCTTGAAATTCTTAAAAACTTCTTTCAAGAAGTTTTTAAGCAGGGTTTGGAACAGTGTCCCAAGGTCTTAAGGCTCGGAGAAACCGGAATGCGTAGCGCGTAAACGGCTGCAAAAAACAGAACAACAAAAAGAAAGGGGTAAAAAACCCCCTTCGTTAAAGTTCTTGAAAGTCTTGAAAACTTCTTTCAAGAAGTTTTCAAGTGGGGTGCGGGGCAACGCCCCGCGACCTTTTTTGTTTTTTCAAATTTTTCAAGGATTAACGCACCGAAAAAGCGCCGAAACTGTTGACGAGGAACGAAAGGAGCGTGAGAAAATGACGCTGAAAACGAAATTTGCGAAAACTGTCTTTGCAGGAATCGCGGTGGCGCTGATTATCGGAACATGGCAGTTGGTTCCCGATGCGGCGAGCGGCTATAGCTGGTACTGCGTTCATGTCAAGAACCATGCCCAACCGAGCGCGGGAGAGCTGTCCTTTGTGGAAAAGTTCGACGCATACTATCTCGATCACCGTCACAGCGCCGCCGATGACGCGGAAAAGGTGGTCTATCTGACTTTTGACGCAGGGTACGGAAACGGGAGCGTGGAGAAAATCCTCGACACCCTCAAGGAGGAGCAGGTCACGGGATGTTTCTTTATATTGGACGGGCTGATCCGTCACGAGCCGGAACTTGTCAAACGCATGGCGGAGGAAGGGCATACCGTCGGCAACCATACCATGCACCATAAGGATATGAGCCGCGAGAGCGACGAAGTCCTTCTTGCCGAACTGCACGGGCTGGAGGAAGCCTACAAAGCGCTGACGGGGCGCGAAATGTCCCGCTATTACCGCCCGCCCGAAGGTCGGTTCAGCGAAGCAAACCTTGCCTGCACGCAGAGAAACGGCTATAAAACCATTTTCTGGAGTTTTGCCTACGCGGATTGGGACAATCATAAACAGCCGTCCTTGGAGAAAGCAAAGCAGATGATTTTGGACAATGCCCATAACGGCGAGGTCATGCTCCTGCATCCCACATCGGCAACCAACGCGGCAGTGCTCGGCGAGGTCATCCGCGAACTGCGGGTGCAGGGCTACCGTTTCGGTACCATGGATGAGCTGACGGGCGGCGCAACGGAGGCGGCAGAATGAGACGGCGGCGGGTGCTCGCAGGTCTGCTTGCGCTGATTCTGGCGGCGGTCGCGTTGCCGCAACGAGCCGCGGCGGAGCGTGTTGTCCATCATGCGACCGACCCCGAAACGCGAAAAATCGCCCTGACATTTGATGACGGTCCGCATCCCTCCTACACCTATCGGATTCTGGATATTCTGGACCGCTACGGGGTCAAGGCGACATTTTTCATGATCGGGACCAATGTGGAGTATTATCCCGAGGTTGCAAAAGAGGTCCTGCGGCGCGGGCATGAGATCGGAAACCACACCTATTCGCATCATCGACTGACCAAAATGGACGGTCCCACGCTCACCGAGGAACTGAAAAAGTGCGAGGCGGTGATGGAGTCCACGCTCGGACACCGACCCACACTTTTCCGTCCTCCGGAGGGCGTGGTCAGCGATACCGTGAAAAGCTGTGCCGACTGCCGCGGATATACCGTTGTTCTCTGGAGCGTGGATACCCGAGATTGGGAGACGAAGGAAACCGACGCGATTGTCGGTCATGTCCTGCGAGAGGTCAAGCCGGGTGCAATCGTCCTCATGCACGACTACACGGCGCACAGTAAAACGCCGGAAGCCTTGGAAATCGTGCTTCCAAGGCTTCTGGATGAAGGATATGAACCGGTAACGGTCAGCCGTTTACTCGGCGGCTGACGGGGTTGTATCGGTGGTTTCTTCGCTTTTTTCGTCAGCCTCTCCGTCACCGTCCGCTCCGCCCGCATAGGGGGCGATCATGTAGCGGTCGATGATGGGGTAGGCGGCGTATGCCGCCATGAATGCGGTAAAGGAGAGGTAGTAGAGCAGGGGAAGGATCAGCGGGATTGCGATATTCCCGCCGAGCAGGGCGGCAAACAGGGCAATCAGCGCCACAACGATTGCGGTCAGCGAAAGAATGCCGAGCGCGCCCAAGAGGTTGCGCTTGAAGCCGAGAACCGAGAAGATCAGCGCGTTTTTGAGGATTTTGCGGATGTTCAGATTGAAGGTGATCTGAAGCAGATAGATGTACAAGCGCATGAAGAAGTAGATGA